>DAIDJI010000006.1 GCA_027451455.1 Planctomycetales bacterium
TTCCCATGATGCGGCATCTCTACGGGCTGGACGAGCCATCTCCGGAGATGCCCGGCCCCCCGGGCATCCCGGGACGGGTTGACATGAAGAAAATCCGGGAGGCCGTGAAGCTGGTCGCGACGACCTGGAAACTCTCCTGAGGATCGTGCGGCAGGGCCGTAGCGCTAGGATGCGGCGCCTGGATCACTCGGGCCGTAGAGGACCGCGACGAGCGCGTACAGCCGGGCCAGCCGGACGAGGTCGTCGATGGAGGCCCACTCCTCAACCGTGTGCTGGCCGCCGGCCCTCGGGCCGTGGGTGATGGCTGGGATCCGGGCACGAGCGAAGAAGGTATTGCCGTCGTCCGCGATCGGCTTCGGGCCGGTCGGTAGTGTTCGGCCAGAGATCACCTGGTGCGCCTCCTGGAAGATCCCGACGAACGGATGAGCCGGATCGAGGGTGAAGGCATCGCGGACGAATCGGTAGGTGAGGTCAACCTCGGCGCCCGAGTCTCGGGCGAGCTCGTTGGCGAGAGCTCGGAACTCGCTCTCGACGGTGGCGGCGTCGGTTCCGGGAATCCATCGACGGGTCCCTTCGAGACGGCAAATCTGGGGGAATCCGTTATAGATATCTCCGGCGTGGATCTGGCCGACGAAGGTGCTGGCGCGGCCGGCGATCGGGTGGACCTCGGCGGCGAGGCGGCCGTCCAGCCGAGCGAGCCGTGCGACCAACTCGGCGCCGGCCTCGATGACGCTCGGCTCGTTGGTGGGTCGAAGCACCTCGTGGATCGGCAGACCTGGGCGCCGGATGACGGCTTCCCAGCAAGCCAGCCCCCGCCCGGCGATGGGAAGGCGGTCGCCGAGCGGCTCGGGGATCAGTACCGCCTCGCCGACGATGCCTTCGTCGATCATGTGGTCGAGTTGCTGGCCATGGCCCCAGGGAGACTCGTGGAGGTCGTGAGCCGTCAGGAGGATCGTGCCGGCAGCCAGGGCACCGGAATCGCGTACGGCCAGCATCGCCTCGACGGCGGCGGCCAGTCCGCCCTTCATGTCCGAGGCGCCGCTTCCGGTCAGGTGATCGCCGTCGACCCTGGGCGGGACGAACGGCAGATGGACGGTGTCGAGATGGCCTTCGAACTGGAGCGTCCGACCGGGCGAGGCGGCCGAGAGCCGGGCGACAACCGCAGGCGCCTTGGGATGGCCGGCCTCGGGCCGGTCGACCGAGAAGCCCTCGTCGGCGAGGATCGCGGCGAGAACATTGGCCGCATCTCCGGCCCGGCCAGTCGGGCTAGGCGCGGCGATCAGTCGCTCGGCAATGGAGAGAAGCCGACGGCGATCCACGAACGTTCCGAGATTGTCGGCCATCGATGCGAGAATCACGCCGAATCGCTCCTCTGGTCGGGGATGGGATCATACCTCCCCGATGATTGCGGAGCGCGCTCGACGTAGCAAGCCCCGGGCCCAATTTTCAGCGACAGAATCCCTATTACGCGTTCCAGCGGCGGCCGGCTCGTCCCGGGCCATCGACTCGAGACGGTCGTCCTACGCGAAAGTTGAATCGAAAGAGCCCGGCTGAAGGTGGGCGCCCTCTACCCCGATTATTGAGTGATTCCGTAGCGTTTGATCTTTCGATAGACGGTCGCCGGACTGAGGCCGAGATCGTGCGCCGCTGTCTTGACGCTACTCTCGGCCCGGGTGAGGGCCCGAATGATGGCCTCACGCTCGAGACGCTCGATCTGGGTGAGATCGTACGATCTCGGCTGCTCGACTCCTCGGGTGCCGCCGCTTCTCAAATGATCCGTCCCGGTCGACGCGCGAAGGTTTGAGATCGAATTCAGACCCTCATGGACTACCTCCAGATCCAGGACGGGACCTGGATACATGATCACCAGCCTCTCGATGAGATTTTCGAGCTCCCGCACGTTGCCAGGCCAGTCGTACCGTTGCAATTCCTCGACAGCGGCCGGTGTTATTTTTAGACCCGCTTGACCACTCCGGGAGGCAAACCTCCGCAGGAAATGGTCGATCAACAGCGGGATGTCCTCGCGTCGCTCGCGGAGAGCCGGCAGAACGATTGGGACAACGTTCAGTCGGTAGAAGAGATCCTCGCGGAGCAACCCGCGCCGGACCTGATCGAGTGGGTTGCGATGAGTGGCGGCGATGATCCGAACATCAACCTCGACTGGAGTGACCTGGCCGACCCGGAGGAAGCTCCGTTCCTGGAGGAATCGGAGCAACTTCGCCTGGAGGACCAGTTCCATTTCACCAATCTCGTCGAGGAAGAGCGTGCCCCGATCGGCCGCCTCGCAGCATCCTCGTTGCATTTGATCGGCACCAGTAAACGCCCCCTTGCCGTGGCCGAACAGGACGCTCTCGGCCAGTTCTCGTGGGAGCGCGGCCATGTTCAACGGGACAAACGGCCCCACCGAGCGCCGGCCGCGCTCGTGGATCGCCCGCGCAACGAGTTCTTTTCCCGTACCACTCTCGCCCAGGATCAGGACACTGGCGTCGGTCGGGGCGACCCGGTCGATCAGCGCGCGCAGGTCGAGAATCGCCCGGCTCTCGCCCAGAATCGGCCGCGACAAGCGGCCGGCCCGGGTCAACCCCTCCGGGTTAGCCGACTTCGATGAAGAGACGACTCGTTCGTCAAGAATTCGGTTTAGATCTGCGCGAAAATGATGGATGTCGAGCGGCTTGGTTAGGTATTCGGCCGCTCCCAGGCGGATGGCCGTGATCGCGTTGTCGATCGCCCCGTAGGCTGTCAGCATCATCACAGGCAGATCCGGCTGGTTTTCTCGAAGCTGGCGGAGGATCTCGACGCCGTCGTGCGAACCGAATCGGACGTCCAGGATGATGAGATCAGGCTTCCGAACAGTGATCGTCTCGAGCAGCTGCGCCTTATCGCCGGCGCAGGCCGTGTCGAAGGACCACGATCTCAGGTGATGCGACAGGATGCGGACAAAGTCGGGATCGTCATCCGCGATCAAGATGAGTGGGTGGCGCCCTGAATTCATCGGTCTCTCCCCGATGGAGTCGGCGATCTAATCGCCGAGAATGAGGATTCGATCCGGACCACTCAATGACCACGTCGGAATCGATCCTATAGTTCTACTATAGTTGACCGTGCAGGGAGCAGAATACGACATCGGTGTCGGGATTCGTGCGTGCAATGTTGCCGCTGAAGGACATGCTCGCGGCTGTTGAAGTCGAGAGGAGCGAGTCCAGATGTCCGATCGGGAAGTAAACACCCTCGAATCTCCCGAGAGGCTCGCAAGGCTTCGATCGATCGGGCTGCTGGACACTCCGGCCGAGCCAAGGTTCGATCGGCTCACCAGACTTGTTTCGAAGTTCCTGAACGCCCCAATCGCCCTGGTCTCGCTGGTTGAGGACCGGCGACAGTTCTTCAAAAGTGCGTTGGGGCTTCCTGAACCCTGGGCCACACTCCGCGAGACGCCGAGTTCCCACTCCTTGTGCAAACAGGTCGTTCGGACGGGCAATCCGCTGGTACTGGAGGATGCCCGAGTGGCCGCCGAATTCTGCACCAACTTCGCTGTCACGGAATTGGGCGTGATCGCCTACCTTGGGGTTCCACTGACAGACTGCAAGGGATTCACTCTGGGCTCCCTCTGCGCGATCGACAGAGAGCCTCGGGCGTGGTCCCGCGACGACCTTCGGACGATGAACGATCTGGCCGAGACAGTCATGGCCGAGATCAATCTCCTCTCGGAGATCACCGATCGTCGGGCCGTGGAGGCCCGGTTGCAAGAGAGCGAGGTGCGACTGCGGGGCATTCTGGAATCGACGATGGATGGGCTGGTCGCGACGGACCGCGAGGGGAGGATTGTCGAATTTAATCGATCCGCCGAAATGATCTTCGGGCACCGGCGCGTTGACGTGATCGGGCGTCGCCTGAGCGAGACGATCATTCCGCCAGAATCTCGTGATGCCCATGACCGGCGTCTGCGCGACTATTTTCTAAGTGGTCAAGGACTCAATCTGAGGCGTCGAATTCAGGCCGAGGCCATCCGGGCTGACGGGAGTCGTTTCCCCGTCGAGCTGGCGATTACCATGGCAAATGTTGAGGGCACGGAGCTTTTCATGGCTTCGGTCAACGACATCACCGAGCGGAAACGTGCCGATGCCCGCATCCTCGATCGGGAGGCCCGGCTTCGCTCGATTTTCGAGGGGGCCGTTGACGGCATCATCGTTCTCGACGCGCAGGGCCGGATCGAGTCGTTCAACCCCGCCGCGGAGCGCCTCTTCGGCTACCGGAGTGCCGAGATTGTCGGCCAGGGAATCTCGCTCCTCTTGCCTGACGACGAGCGGATTAACCTTGACGACTCCTTCGCCGGTGTTTTCTGCACTCGGGATGGCCCCGTGGTGGGGACGAGCCGGCATCTGACCGGCCGACGGAAGGACGGACGTCTCTTCGCCATGGAGCTTTCGGTCAGCCCCGTGGAAATAGGCGATTCGACGCGTCACACCTGGATTGTCCGCGACATCACCGACCGGCGCCGTGGAGAGCGTAACCTCCGGGCGTCCAACGCGCTGCTCGCAGCGATCCAGATCGCCCACGAGCGGTTCGTCGGAGATTCCGGTCCCGCTGTGGTCTTTCTAGGAATGCTGGACTCGCTCCTCGAATTGACCGGAAGCACTGTCGGCTTCATCGGCGAGGTGATCGAGGACGGCGAGGGGCATCGTTCCATCGAACCGGTGGCCGTGCGACGCCTGTCGTCGTCCGGCGGGCATCCGGCCAGGCCGGATACCGCGATTGCCCGCGACGAGGTTCCCAGGGAACTTCGAGAGACGGTTCGTCGGGTACTCGAGACGGCTCAGGTCGTCATGACAGTCGACGAAACGCGCGAGCCCAAAGTGGGCGCGCCGCCGCGAGCCGCTTCCGCATCGCTCGGCCTTCCGGTCCTGGTTGCCGGTCGCCTGGTCGGTGTGATGGCGCTGGCCCGGCGAAGGGGGCCCTACAAGGATCGGCTGATCGGCTACCTCAAACCGTTGCTGACCTCCTGCGCCAACCTCATTGAGGCCTATCGGATCGAGCGACGACGGGAACAGGCTGAGGCGGAACTGGTCGCCTCGAAGGAGGCTGCCGAGGCTGCGAATCGCGCGAAGAGCGATTTTCTGGCGAACATGAGCCACGAGGTCCGGACCCCGATGGCGGCCATCCTTGGGTACGCTGATTTTCTGCTCGAGCCTGGCCTCTCGCCCGAACTCCGTGACCAGGCGATCCAGACGATCCGCCGCAATGGGGCCCACCTCCTCCAAATTATCAACGACATCCTTGATCTTTCGAAGATCGAGGCCGGTAAGCTGACCATCGAGCCTGTTCCTTGCTCGCCCTTGCACATTGTCAACGAGGTCGCCTCGGCTCTCCGCGTCTCGGCCGACGAGCGCCGGATCACGCTGGAGATCCAGCAGGCCACCCCGCTTCCCGCCATCGTCCGCCTCGATCCGATTCGGGTCCGGCAGATCCTCATGAATCTCGTCAGCAACGCGATCAAGTTCTCCGAGCCGGACGGTCGGGTGGCGGTCCGGTTGAGAGCGGATCGGCATGGGTCCGGTGAGCTGCACGACCTGATTGTCGAGGTTGAGGATCGTGGAATCGGTATTACCCCCGAACAGCAGAAGCGCCTCTTTATCCCATTTCAGCAAGCGGATAACTCAACCACTCGCCGGTTTGGCGGCACGGGCCTGGGTCTGAGCATCACGCGCAGGCTCCTGGACGCGATGAATGGGAGGATTCAGGTTCGGAGCGATGCTGGGCTGGGAAGTTGCTTCATCATTTCGATCCCAATCGAGATTCCGGGGGACGGCCCCTGGATCGATTGCTCGAACAAAGACGAGCCGAGAGACAGGGCGCCACGTTCCGGATGGGGCGGCATCCCTCAGTTTCGTGGCCGCATTCTCCTCGCGGAGGACAATACCGACATCCAGCGGATGGTCGTTCATCACCTCGAGCGACTGGGTCTTGACGTCGACGTTGCTGAGAACGGTCGCCTGGCCGTCGACCGGGCGATGGCCTCGCATTACGACCTGATCCTGATGGATCTCCAGATGCCAGTGCTCGACGGCTACGGCGCCACGAGCTCGCTACGTAAGGCCGGGTACACCGGGCCGATCGTCGCCCTGACAGCGCATGCGATGCGAGAGGATCGTGAGCGAAGCCTCCGTGCCGGCTGCGATAGCCATCTGATCAAGCCGATCGATCCGCAGGCGCTCGCCGTCATTCTCTGTCGCTTCCTCGCAGGTGTACGACCTGGCGACCTCCCAACGTCCGGGACCGCCGATGCCCGGTGTCCGCTTCCACCAGACGCGATGCTAAGTTCCCTCAGCGACGACCCCTCCCTGTCGCCTCTGATCCGCGACTACATCCGCGGCTTGCCCGGCCGCCACGGCCAGATTCGAGAGGCGATTGATGCCCGCGACCTCACTCGGGTCGCCACTTTGGCGCACCAGGTCCGAGGTGTCGGTGGAATGTATGGGTTCCCCCAGCTCTCTGAACTCGCCGGCCTCATCGAGGATGCGACCGGCGATGCGCAGGACCTGGACCTCATCGCCGAACTGATCGACGACCTGGGCGAGATGATCGATCGGATCCGAAGTAGCTATTCCAGCCTGACCTCAATGTCTCTTTCTCAAGATGAGAGCCATGAGATCGAATTGAGACGCCCGACGAACTTACTCAATTCCCCCCGAACGCCTGTTCTTGATAACGCAACAGTCAGAGCGGACCGGCAGACCCTATTCGACGCATGCCCCGCCACTCTCACCTACCGAACTCCCGCCGACCCTGAATACGGGAGTGAACGCGATGTCGAGAATTCACAGCAGGCCCGGAAATGGCACCTGTTTTGAACTGTGTGTGAGAAGAGGCCCTGGCGTCGGCTTGCCAGGGCGACTTACCGACGAGGTTCTTGCCGTATGGCGGCGAGAGGTCGGAAGGAATCGATCAAATACATGAGTCAAGAAATCAGCGATGGAACTCCGAACTCCGTAGCAGGTACGACCGGTGTGATCGTCCCGAGCTGGCAGGTTGTTATGCAGACGCCGGCGATCCCACCACCGGCCATGCCCGACCCCATCTCTTTGCTCAATGCCTTGCGGCGGCGTTGGAGGCTGGCGCTGGTGCTGGGAATCTCGCTGTCGACAGTAACAGCCGCGCTCGTTATCGCCGAGATGCCTCCTCCAAAGTACAAGGCCCAATCGTTGCTCCAGGTTGCCACCGAGGCCCCCCGGGTCGTCCTCGAGACCAAGGAAACCCAGACCGACTTTCGGACCTATCAGAAGACCCAGGAGGCTTACATTCACAGCCGACTTGTTCTCGACGCGGCGATTGCGATGAAGGGCATCAAGACCCTCACCGTTATCCAGAAGCAGCCCGATCCCCTGACCTGGTTGGAGAAGCAGATCAAGGTCGACTTCGCCTTTGGCTCGGAAATCCTGCGGATCGAGATGATTGGTGAGGACCCATACAGCCTGGCCGAGATCGTCAACGCCGTGACCCAGTCGTATCTGGAGCAGGTCGTCGACGCCGAGTTCAAGAAGCGGGTAGATCGCCAGAAGCTCCTCAAAAAGAACTGGGATCACTACCAGGAACGGCTTCGTGAGAAGCGCGCGATGGTCAAGCAACTGGGCGAGCAGGCCGGCTCCAACGATAAGCAGGCGCTGGCCGTCGTGCATCAGTCCGAGCAGGATCGCCTGGCCCGCGCCGAGGACTCGCTCGCTCGCGTTCAGTCTGAGCTACGGGCCCTCGACGTCGATATTGCGATGCTTCAGAAGCGATCAGTCCTCGGGCAGCAGAGTGTCTCGGAACGGGACGTCGACGCTCAGATCGCGAGTGACCCCGAGGTTGCTGAGTTTGCCCAGCGTCTGGCGCAATTGCAGTTGATGAAGGAGGGCTTCCGCCGGGTTGCCCGGTCGTCGGCTGATCCAGGCCTGATCGAGATTCGCCGCAGCATGAAGACCACGCGGAAAGCCATGGATCAGAAAATCGCGACACTTCGCCCCGCCATCACGGCGCGATTGGGGAGATCCCAGGGCGACGGTACCCGGATCGACCTCGAAATGGCCAGGGGGCGGAACGAGGTCCTCCAGCGGCAGGAGGCCGAACTGAAGGACGAGGTGAAGCGTCTCGGCGAGCACGCCCGAATGATCACCCGAACCTCGGTGGACCTCGCCAGCATCCAGGAGGAAATATTCGCCGCTGACGAGATTGCTCGTAAGCTCGCCGTCGAGATCGAATCGCTCAATGTCGAACTTCAGGCCCCGCCGCGGGTCCGGCTCATCCAGAAGGCTGAGGTCCCGCATGAAACGGACAGGAATCGAGTCGTCAAGATTGCAGGCGGCACGGGGGCCGGTGTTCTCTTCATGACCCTCGGTCTGGTCGCGCTCTGGGAATTCCGGGTCCGCAAGATCGAGTCGGTTCACGAGATCGAGTCAAAGATGGGAATCCGCGTCCTCGGATCGCTGCCAGCGTTCCCCAGCCTCCGCCTGGCGCCGTCCGCCGACCCCCGGGAATTGCAGGCCAGTTGGAACCATCGGCTGATCGATTCGGTCGACGCCGCGCGTACCGCGGTCCTCCACGCCGCCCGAATTGGCAAGCTCTCCGCCCTGATGGTAACCGGTAGTGAGTCGGACGAGGGCAAGACATCGTTTTCCTGCCATCTCGCCGCTAGTCTGGCCCGGGCTGGCCGAAAAACACTTCTGATTGACTTTGATCTGAGGAACCCCTCGGTGCACAAGGTCTTCGATATCGAGGAGGGCCCTGGTGTTTCCGAGATCCTTCGCGGCGAGGCTTCCTCCCGCGAAGTCGCGATCAACATCGGCGACTCCAGCCTCTGGGTCATCCCGGCCGGGCGTCTCGATCGTACCGCGGTCGGATCGATGGCTCGCGACGAGGTTCGCCTCCTTTTCGAGGAGGCACGCAGGTGGTTCTCCTTCATCGTCATCGATGCGTCCCCGGTCCTTCAGGTCACCGATGCCCTGCAGGTGGGGCAGCACGTCGATGCTGCAATCCTCTCGGTTATGCGCGGCGTGAGTCGCGGGCCGAGCGTCTACTCGGCCTGCCGCCGGCTGGCCACCATGGGAATCCCACTTTTCGGTGCGATCGTTGTCGACTCGCAGGAGTCGCAGGACGGCGAAAATGACCTCCTTTCCGCCAAAGCCTGAGGCTCCGACTCACGACCGATCCTGAACGAGACGTCGCGTCGTCGGGTCTTGGGAAGATTGTTTGAAGGTACTTGCATTGGCGCAACAATTGGCATCCTGTCATTCATAAAGGAGAATGTTTTCTGATGCAGTGCGATTACGCCGATCAAACCAGCTACTCCTTATTCGTCGCTGAGAGAGAGAATTCGATGACCTCTGTGATCGCCCAGAGGCCATCGACCCTTCGAGTGGAACGGCCGGCTTCGACGCCGGAACCCCACGAACCGCCCCAGACCCAGGCGTTGATCGTCTTTTTGGCGAAGCCCGTGATCGACTACGCCGTGGCCGCCGTCCTGTTCGCGATCCTCTGGCCACTGATCCTGATTCTCATGGGCCTGATCTCGATCACTTCGCAGGGCTCGCCCCTCTATCGGCAGAGGCGCCTGGGGCGTCACGGTCGGACATTCGTCATTTTCAAGCTGCGGACGATGTATCACGACTGCGAGCGGGTTGGCGGAATTCGGTGGTCCAATCCAGGCGATCCGAGGGTCACGCCCCTGGGACGCATCCTCCGCAAAACCCATCTCGACGAGCTTCCCCAATTGTGGAATGTCTTGAAGGGTGAGATGAGTCTCGTCGGTCCTCGTCCCGAGCGCCCTGAGATCGTCGCCCAGATCGAGAACGCTCTCCCGGAATATCGATGGCGCGAAGCACTGAAGCCTGGTATCACCGGGTTGGCTCAGCTCCGACTTCCGCCCGACTCCGACCTCGATGGCGTTCGCCACAAGCTCGCCTACGACCTATGCTATCTCCGAGGGGCCTCGATGTGGCTCGACTTGCGGATCATCCTGGGAACGGCGCTGAAGGTCCTCTGCATTCCGACTGGACGGATTTGCTGGGTCCTTGGCCTCCCGCGTATCCCTGCCGAGGCTGCGGTACGGTCCTCGCTCGCATCGGGCCGGATGGGCAGGGTCGATCTCCGGGTCTCCTGAGGATGTGTTGAAGGTCGAGCGGAGGAGAGTGGACAGTGGCTTTCGCGGTGTTCATCCTGGTGAACGCCACCTTGCTGATTCGACCGGCCGAAGTGGTGCCGGCTCTGGATTCCTTGCCGATCTACTATGTTCTCATGGTCTCCGGCCTGGCGATGACGTTCGGCCGACTCACGGAGCAGGTGAGGTGGACCTCGCTCCGTGAGAATCCGATCACGGCGTGCGTGACCGGACTCTTTGGAATGGTGATCCTCTCCAACCTCGTCCGGTTCGACTTTCCGCTTCTCAAGGAGTCGGGGATCGAATTTCTGAAAGTTGTCCTCTACTACCTCATGCTGGTCGCGGTCGTTACGACGCCCGATCGCATCCGGAGTTTCCTCAGGTGGCTGGGCTTTTGCGCCCTGGTTAACGCCACGCTTGCGTTGTTGCAATACCACGGCTACCTCGACCTACCGGCGCTCAAGGTTCTGGAGCGAGTGGATTACGACGACGAGGGGCAAGCAAGTGTCACTCTCCAACTCCGGAGCGTCGGCATATACAACGATCCCAATGATCTTTGCCTGATCCTGGGGACAGGCTTTGTCATCGTGCTCTATCAGGTAGTCGAAGGACGGGGCCTGCTCCGATTCCTCTGGGTCGGTCCCCTGATCACATTCCTCTACGCTCTTATCCTGACCCGCTCGCGCGGTGGCTTTTTGGCGTTGCTGATCTCGCTCTTCTGCCTGTTCGTGAACCGGTTCGGCGTGAAGCGCGCGATCCCGCTGGGTGCAATGGCGGTTTGCGGGCTCATGGTGGTCTCGGGTGGTCGACAGACCGAAATTTCTGTGGGGCAGGGGACGGCGCAGGAACGGATGGAGAAGTGGAAGGAAGGGTTGATCCTGTTCACGCACCGACCCGTCACCGGCATCGGAGTCTGGAGATACTCGGAAGAAGTTGGCCTGGTCGCTCACAATTCGTACGTCCACGCCTACGTCGAAATGGGATTTCCCGGAGGTTCGCTGTTCGTGGGCCTTTTCTACTTCGCTTCCGAAGGACTCCGCGCAAGATACTACCGGAATCCCAGAGTTCGTGATCCAGCGTTCCTTCGACTTCGGCCCTACATCGTCGCCCTGATTGCTGGGTATGGAATGGGAATCTTCTCACTATCGAGAAATTACATCGTCCCGACTTATGTTATCTTCGGAATCGCGACCGCTTATCATCGTATAGCCGCAAATCCGCTCGAGTCACTAGATTTCGTACTGGACCAAAATCAGTGCAAGCGATTGCTCATGACGAGTGTAGGTGTCCTTGCGGCGATCAAGACCTTCCTGCTTGTGGCGGCCCACTGATGCGGTGGCTGGAACACCGGGAGCCGTATTTATGAGAGCCGGCATCTCGATTTTCCGAAGTGCAGCCTGGAACTGGGCGGGAATGATCTTCGATTCCGCAGCCGCTTTCCTGGTCATGCCCTTCCTGATCCGGCAACTTGGCGAGGCCCGGTACGGAACCTGGGTGCTGATCGGCTCACTCTCCAGCTACTTCGGGATGCTCGACCTGGGTGTTCGGGGATCGGTCGGCCGCTTCATCGCGTTTCACCGGGCTCGTGGTGATCGTGACGCAATCAAAGCCACGCTCAGCACGGCCCTTGGCATCGCGTCCGTTGCTGGAATTGTCGCCCTCGTCGTGAGCCTGTGCCTCCCCATATTGTTTTTTCGGCTCTTCGAGATCCCAGCCGACCAGGCTGACCAGGTGCGAGCAGCCCTGCTCCTGATCGGGTGTAACATTGCTCTCAGCTTCCCACTTAGTCTCTTCGATGGCATCCTCTGGGGCTACGAAAGGTTCGATGCCATCAATGCGGTTGAAGTGCCGATCGCCGTGATGCGCGCTCTATTGACATTTGTGGTAATTGGTTGGGGGTATGGCCTGGCGGGTCTCGCAGCACTTACCCTGATCCTCTTGCTCGTCTCGGGGACATCCAAGGCGGTCGCTACCTTTCGCCTGGCCCCTGGCCTGAGCATTCGCCCGGCCTACCTGACCCGGTCGGCGGCGGCGGAGCTTGTCTCCTACGGCGCTTCGAATTTGCTGATCAACGTGGCCCGGATGATCCGTGGAGAGGTGAGCCCAGCACTCATCGGCTCTCTCGTTAGCCTCCCGTCGGTCACGCTCTATGCCGTCGGGAAGCGATTCACCGACTATGTCGAACGACTGGTCTTTGCGACCACTGGCGTTCTGACTCCACTTACCGCCTCGATCCACGCCAGGGGTCACGACAATCGTCAGCGTACGCTGCTCCTGGTCGGTGGGCGATACTGTTCCATGATGGCGATTTTCCTCTGCGGTGGTCTGATCCTCCTTGGCCGGCCCCTGATTGCACTTTGGCTTGGACCTCGTGTCCTGGACGCGGCGTCGTTACTGACGATCCTGGCGCTGGGGGAATTGATCCCGCTCTCGCAGAGTGTGAGCGCGACGATCCTCCTCGGGATGGCCCGTCACCGGATCATTGCCCGGTTCGCCTTCGCGGAAATCCTCCTTCTCGGTGTTCTGGCAGCGGTCCTCGTCCGCCCCTTCGGACTTGTGGGGGTCGTTGCCTCGATAGCCGTGGCCGGGGCGACTTGCCGGGGGATGGCCCTGGCAGTCTGTGCCTGTCGGTATCTGGAAGTCCCACTGGGCGACTATCTACGCGCAGCCGTCTGGCCGCCCCTGAGCCTCGCGGTCGCCGCTCTTTTCGTCTCCAAGATCGCCATCGAGGTCATCGAGCCGACCACGTGGGGACTGCTCCTCGCGCATTGCGTTCTTTATACCGCGATCTTCGCCGCATGCTCACTCACCGTCGTGAGTGCCGAGCAACGGGCCCTCGTTGTTGAGGGCGTTCGTCGACGATTCTTCCCGGCTTGAAGAAGCCTGTCGCGATGGCCGACGTTCGGCCAGGCGATGCCACCCGCCCCGAGAAGGTGGATACCGACCGGCCGACGAAGGCCGATACCCTTTATCCTAACACGATGGCAACGATAACGACGAGAAGTGGGGTCACTGTGATCGTGGATTCCCAACTCGACCCCTACCATTTCTCCATGATGCACTCGGGGCTCTCGCTGCTTCGGGATCGAGGCGCCATCGAGCTTTCCTTCCGCCGAGCCCGCGGCGCCGAGGAGAAACAGCTTTGCGCCGATCCGCTCACGGCGATCCTTGAAGTTCGACCGAACCTCGAGGCTCCCCATTGCCGGATCGCGATCGACCTTCGCGATCGCTCGGACATGTTTGCGAGACCTGCACTCGAACGTTGTGACTTCTATTTCAAGAGGAGCTTGCACACGCCGGACCTTGCAGCCCTCGATTCGGTCCACGCGAGAAAGGTCCGGCCGTTCGGGCTCAATTTTGCCTGCCGGACCCGGACCGGTACACGCCTGATGTGCCGGTCTCTCGCGCCAATCCTCATCCGCCGGGGGTGGACGGGCCTGAGAAAGCTCCGCCATTTCCTCGCCCTGCCGCACCTCGGCGAGTTCGAACGATCCCGTGAGGAGGCGCTCGAGCCGACGATCGTGTTTCAGACCCGAGTTTGGGAGGACCACGAGGCCGCTAACGGAGAGGCTGAGTCACTCAATGAAAACCGGGTCGCTTTAATTCGGGCCCTCCGAAGGGAATTTCGGGATCAATATCGTGGGGGACTGATTCCGACTCGCCTGGCGTTGAAGAGGTATCCAAACGAGATCTCCGAGTTCCCCGCCCGCCGCCGCATTTACACCGCCATGTCCCGAAAAAACCTCATCGGAATCTATACACATGGCCTATTTCAGTCGACGGCATTCAAGTTGCCCGAGTACCTTGCGGCCTCGCAATGCATCGTGGCGGAGGAGCCGCGTAACGTCTTGCCGGTGCCGATCGTCGTCGGGAAGCACTACATGCCTTTCCGGTCGCCTGAAGAGTGCGTCGAGCATTGCGCACGACTTCTGCAGGACAGAGATCGAGCCGAAGCGATGCGGCGGGCGAACCGGCAATATTACGCCTCGGAGGTGGCACCCGCGGCTCGCATGATGTCGATCCTGACCGGCGCCGGCTGCACCCCCCGCTAATCGCGATGCGAGTTAAGCATCAGAAAGATTACCCCAGAGAGCGAGTTGCAAAATGAAAGACATGACAATCAGCGTGATTATCCCGGCCTACCAGGCCTCGAAGACAATCGGCCGCGCGATCGAGAGCGTGGTGAGGCAGTCGCGTCCTCCGGAAGAAATTCTGGTCGTCAACGACGGTAGTTCGGACGGCCTGATATCGGCTCTCCAACCCTACCGGAACAGAGTCTTCCTCCTCTCAAAGTCCAACGGTGGCGCGGCCTCGGCACGGAATCACGGGATCAATTACGCGACCGGTGATCTGATTGCCTTCCTCGACGCCGACGATACCTGGGAGCCCGGCAAGCTCGATCAGCAAGTGAATGTCCTCACGCGTCATCCTGAGGTCGGCCTGATCGCGGGCCGGTTCTACGAGCAGGAGGAAGGCGGAGCGCCGTACGAAAGCCAGCCGATCTGTCGTCGTCGGATGGATCGCGTGATTCGGGCGAGCGGCAGCGAGGCCATGGAGATGGCCACCCGAATCTGGACCTCGACGGTCCTCGTCCGGCGTTCGATCCTCGAGGGCGAGCGATTTGTGGCTGGGCTCGAGCCCGCCGAGGACCGTGACCTCTGGTTCCGTCTCATCGCCGCGGTCCCTGTTTATCTCACCTCCGAACTCCTGGCAACCCAGCATCTGACGCCGGGTTCACTCTCGCGGTCGAACTTGGATGTTGACTGTGCCAACATGCTCCGCGTCATCGAGCGCCACGCCGACCGCCTCGGTGAGACCGGTGCACGTCGATGGCGGGCTCATTGTTATCGACGTTGGGCTGGCAATCACCTGGCACAGGGGCGGCCCGGGGCGGCCCTGGAACCAGCCTGTGCCCGCATGGCACTCCAGCCGTATTCCCTGGAGTCTTGGTGGGTGTTACTCAAGGCGATGCGCGAGGTCCACGGGAGGATGATCGATCGATCAACCGCGTTCTCGGGGGCGCCACGATGATTGTCCTGAGATCGGCAGACACCGGCCCGCGAGTCCTCCATGTCGTTCTCTCTCTCGACTGCGGCGGCCTCGAGCGGATCGTCACCGACCTCGTTCGATCCGGAGCGGAGGCCGGCGAACGATCCGAAATTCTTTGCCTCGAACGGCCCGGGCACCTCGCTGCCGACCTGGAAGCGCTCGGTCTCACGGTCCACTCACTGGGGAAGGGAGCCGGCCTGGCGCCCGGCCTGATCCGGAAGATCGGACGTATCCTTTCGCACCGACGTCCCGACGTTGTCCACACCCACCAGATCGGCGCTTTGTTCTACGCGGGAGCTGCCGCGCGGCTCTCCGGGTTCGGGGTGGTCGTGCATACCGAGCATGGCAACCATCTGGCACGTGGCTCGGGGCTTTGGGGGTCACTTCGGGCCCGGCTCCTGTACTCGATCGCGGGCCGATTCGCCGATCGATTCCTTTGCGTGAGCAACGAGATCGCGGATTCGCTGACGACCCTCCGCGGCTTCCCGTGTTCGAAAATCTCCGCTGTCGTGAATGGAATTGATGTCGATCGCTTCGCGAATCCGGGCGCCCGCGCCCGAATTCGCGATCAACTGGGAATCCCGGCCGACTCCATGGTGATCGGGACAGTCGGCCGGTTGACCGAGGTAAAGCGCCAGGACCGGCTGATCCGTGCGTTCTCCCAGGTCGTCCGAAAACACGGGCACGCTCGCCTGATGCTGGTCGGCAGTGGCCCGATGAGGGAGGAACTCCAACGACTCGCCGAGAACCTTGGGCTCGACGATCGCGTGCACTTCGTCGGCTACCAGCCGCATCCCGAGCACTATCTCGCGGCAATGGATCTCTTCGCTCTGACCAGCCGTTCGGAGGGGACACCACTGGCGATCCTGGAGGCCTGGGCCGCCGGATTGCCGGTCGTCGCGTCCGCAGTGGGCGGAGTGCCTGGGCTCGTCGAACAAGGCCGCACAGGCCTTTTGTTCGATGATGGCGATGAGGCCAAACTCACCTCAAATTTGCAGGCTCTTCTCCTTGATCGTGCTCTCGCCCGGTCCATCTCCGCCGCCGGCCGGCGTGAGGTGGCCTCGCGGTACAGTCTGGAAGCCATGAAGCAACAATATGCCGTTATTTATCGAGAGATCGGCTCGCGACGGGATGCGGGCGGCAGCCACTGAGCTGGTAACCCGATCGTCCTCGGGTTGTTCCGCCACGATCGCTCGTCTGGGGGTGTCCCCGAGGAAAACCGATGCGTATCCTTTTCTACAGCAGCGTGTTCCCGCAACCCGACGACCCCACTCGCGGCACCTTCAGCGGGAATCTCTGCCGGCATCTCGCCCACGAGAATGAAGTACGGGTTGTCTCACCCTGGGAGTGGCATCGGCACATTCGGACGGATCATCGCCAGGTCCACTTGATCTCTGATTTATTTCGCTCGGTGGGTATCGAGGTGGAGTATCCTGCCTTCGTCTACCCGCCTCGGATTCTGGCGAAAATGCGGTCGGATTTCATGTGGTACTCAGCACGAGCCGCACTTCAACGGGCGTCGTCGCCGCGCCCCGACTTCGTTTTGAGTTACTGGGGCCATCCCGATGGCGCGGCGGCGTTAAGGGCCGCCCGCAAGCTAGGGGTCCCGATGGGACTGATCCTTGGCGGTTCCGACGTGCTTCTCCTGGATCGAATGCCGGCCCGCTCGCGATTCGTAGAGGTCTATCGATCGGCCGACCTGCTTCTCCCGGTGAGTCGCGACCTCGGTCGCCGACTCGTCGACCTTGGAGTCGACCCCGATCGAATCCGGGTCGTCTACCAGGGGGTAGATCGCGACAGATTTTGCGTTGGCTCTCGAGAAGAGGCGTCTGCCCGACTCGGGATCGATCCGAGGCAGCCCCATTTCCTTTGGGTCGGCCGGATGGTCCCGGTAAAGGCACTCGATGTCCTGCTCGCGGCCTGCTCGGAATTCCGGGCAACGGGCGTCGGGGAATTCCGTCTCTCGCTGGTCGGGACGGGCCCGCTCCGTCGAGAACTGGAGCGACGTGTCGGGCAGCTTGGCCTGGATGGTCAGGTCCACTTCGTCGGGTCCGCGACCCACGAAACGCTCCCGGACTGGTACCGTTCCGCCGATGCCCTCGTTCTGCCGAGCCACTCCGAAGGGATTCCCAACGTCCTCCGCGAGGCGCTCGCATGTGGCTGCCCGTTCATTGCATCACGTGTCGGCGGCATCCCTGAACTGGACGACCCGGCCTGCCGGCTCGTAGCGCCGGGCTCGGTGCCCGAGCTGGTCGATGCAATGCGATCGATACTTGAACAGAAAGTTGTCAAGTTGTCTCTAAGCCGTCGGGCGAACACTGGGGACTGGTCGGAATCGGCCTCCGAGGTTGCCAGGGCCCTTCGCGAAATTCGGAAAACGGCGAACACCCAGGCCGTCCGGGAAGACTCGACAACGAATCGCACCTTGAAGGGAGAATTCCCAGCATGTCGCTAACTGAACTCGCCCCGAGACAACGGGTTGAGGCTCTCCGTGGCGAAGACATTCTCTGCTTCAGCCATGACTGGACCGGCGATCCGCTGTCAAAAACCCACGTCATGCGGATCCTCTCGCAGGAGAATCGCGTGCTCTGGGTGAACTCGATCGGCTACCGGGCTCCCTCGGCCACCGGCGCCGATCTGCGTCGGGCCCTCCGAAAGCTGGCCGCTGCGACCACCCCGCTCCGCGAGGTCGAGCCCAACCTGTTCGTCCTCCATCCGTTGGCGATCCCCGCGTACGGTCGACCCGGGATCCGTCGGTTGAATCGCCAGCTCCTTCGCATCCAGGTCCGTCGGGCCATGAGGACCCTCGGCTTCCGACGTCCCCTGAACTGGGTCTTCAACCCCGCGGCGGGCCTTATCGCTGGCGGTCTCGGTGAGAAGGCCATCATCTACTATTGCGTCGACGAGTACACGGCGTTTACGGGTGTGGATCGTGCTGCCATCTCGGAGATCGAGGATTCGCTGCTGACGAGAGCCGACCTCGTGATCACCTCATCGGAACGACTTCAGGAGTCGAAGTCGCGTCGGAATCCGAACACCTACCTGCTCCGACACGGAGTGGACTTCGAGCACTTCCGCCGCGCCCTCGATCCCGAAGTGGAGATCCCTGCTGAGATCCTCAACCTGCCGAGGCCCGTGATTGGTTACTTCGGCCTGATCGCACAGGACTGGGTCGATCTGGAACTACTGGCCCGTCTCGCGGACCAGTTCTCGACCGCCTCGATCGTGATGCTGGGCAAGGTCACGATGGAACTGGGTTCGCTCGCGTCGCGGCCGAACGTACATCTGCTTGGGCGTAAGGCGTACGCTGATCTCCCGGCCTACTGCAAGGGGTTCGATGTCGGGATCATCCCGTTCCCGATTTCCGAGGTGACGCTCAACGCCAATCCGCTCAAGGCCCGCGAGTACCTCGCGGCGGGGCTTCCCGTTGTCTCGACGGCCATCCCCGAAGTGGAGGCCCTCGGACAGTGCTTCATCGGCCGCGATCAGGAGGATTTCCTCCACAAGATGAACCAGGCACTCCTTCGCCCTGGCCCCTCTCCCACGACCAGCGAATCCATGCGGGGCGAGAGTTGGCTGGCGCGCGTCGACACGATTCGAGAGCTTTTCGCCACGATCACCATCGATAAGACCTTCTCAAATCGAGTTGTTGAGGGATCACAATGAGAATGCTCCTGACAAACCGAGATGGCCCCCCCAATGCCACCTCCACGACACGATGTTCTCACGAAACATTGTTGGGTACGATCACCGCCGATCTACGGAGGAAGGCGAGATGGTGTTACGAGTCCGAGGCACCAGCAGCGTTGCTCAAGACCCTCGCGACAGACGGAACCTCCTCAATGTTGCTTTATCGCCTCATGCAGTGGTCGCGTCGGTGGGGGGTCTACCCTCTGGAAATGCTGTTCAACCGTCTAAATAGCGTTTTCTGTCACTGTGTCATTGGACGAGGCGCCGATTTTGGCCCAGGATTTGTATTGGTACACGCCAACGGTGTTGTGATCAACGGCGAAGTTCGCGGTGGAGCGAACATCGTGATCGAGCACCAGGTCACCATTGGGGCAGAGCGGCGCCGATCGCCGCAGCTTGGAAGCGATGTCTTCATTGGGGCCGGAGCGAAGATCATCGGGTCGGTGACCGTCGGTAACGGTGCCCGAATCGGCGCCAATGCGGTGGTCGTCTCCGATGTTCCTGCGCACTGCACGGTTGTTGGCATTCCCGCCCGCGTCGTTCGCTGCCGCGACCCGGTTCAGAGATCCCCCCTCAAACCGGGATCGGACCGGACCGGTGAATGCACTTGACTCCCTCCTGCGATCTGCCGAGGAAAGTGAGCCGGATGCACACCACGTCGATCCTGATCCTTGCCTTCTGGTTGTGTACAGCCCTCATGATGTATGCGTATGCCGTGTACCCGCTCCTAATCGGCACTGCGGCCCGAATCTTCGGTCGTCCTGAAACTCCACCGCTCGCCGAGGAGGAGACGCCACCGCGTCTCTCCATTCTGATCGCGGCCCACAACGAGCAGGCCGTGATCGAAGACCGCATAAGGAACGCTCTGGCGCTCGACTATCCCACCGATCGGTTGGAGATCGTGGTGGCATCAGACGGTAGCACCGACCAGACCGAACACCTTGTCGGCCTCTTTGCTGATCGAGGTGTTCGGCTGATCGCATTCCCCTCCTGTCGAGGAAAGTCGGCCGTCCTCAATGATTGCGTGCCCCGCCTCTCCGGTGAAATCGTCCTCTTTTCCGATGCGAACACCGAGATGGACCCGGCTGCGGCCCGGCGACTGGTTCGTTGGTTCGGCGATCCGGAGGTCGGCGCGGTCGTCGGCCGCCTGATTCTTGTTGACCCGGCGACAGGCCGAAATGCCGACGGGCTTTACTGGAAATACGAGACCTATCTCAAGACACAAGAGGCAGCCCTTGGCGCACTACTGGGCGCGAATGGTGCCATCTACGCGATGAGAAAGGAGGACTTTTCGCCGATCCCCAACGAGACGATCGTGGACGATTTCGTGATCCCCCTGCTCGCGCAGATTCGCACGGGCTACCGGCTTGTCTACGATCGCGAAGCGACGGCTACCGAGGAGGCGGCTCCCTGCGTAGCCTCTGAGTTCCGCCGACGTGCCCGTATCGGGGCCGGCGGTTTTCAAAGCCTTTCCCTGCTCTATCCGCTGCTTGACCCGAGGCGAGGCTGGGTGGCTCTGGCCTTGTGGTCTCATAAACTCCTCCGGTGGTGTGGTCCTTTTTTCCTACTGGCGATGCTTGTGTCATCCTCGATTCTGGCAGCCCGTCAGGATGCAACAGGGGTGCCGCTGGTTGCCTTCCAGTTCGCCTTCTACGCGGTGGCTGCATCGGCTGATCTATGGCCCGGGATCTGGGGACGAAACCGTGTTGTTCGGCTCGCCAATATGTTCACGCTCATGAACGCAGCCCTCTTCGTGGGCTTCTGTCGATGGGTGCGCGGATCGCAGTCAGGGGCCTGGAAACGGACGACTCGTTCGGTTGAGATGGAGACTGCCTGATGGAACGTCGTGAGACCTTCATCTGCAACGACCGAGAGCAACGTCCGATTCGTCAGCTCCGTGATCGCAGCGGACTGTTTCGATGGCTTCCGACGTACCTGGTAGGTCGCCACTCGAGCCCCGCGCCGGGCTCCGATATCCATCTCCTTCTCTGCGTCGCAGACCATTTCGAGCCCCGCCTCGGCGGGGTGGGCCACGAAGTCGCTACCCATCGCGTTGGAGCCTGGGTCGAAGGCTACCCACGCCGATTCGGTGATTTTCGGGACAGCGACGGTCGTTCGCCCCGCCACAGCTTTTTCTTCCCGATCGAGGAGTATCATCCGGACTATCTCGACGCCCTGGCGGATCTTTGCTCCGGCGGCCACGGTGAAGTCGAGATTCATCTCCATCACGACCGGGACAATGGGGAGAACCTTCGACGTACCCTCATCGCGTTCAAGGAACGACTGGCCGACCGCCATGGGCTTCTCTCTCGTGATCGGATGACCGGAGAGATTGTGTATGCTTTCATACACGGTAACTGGGCCCTGGATAATTCCGACCCGAACGGCTGCTGGTGCGGTGTCAACAACGAGATTGATATACTGATTCAGACAGGATGTTATGCCGATTTTACGCTTCCCTCGTATCCGAGCGCGACCCAGACCCGGAAGATCAACAGCATCTACTACGCGAAGGACGATCCCGATCGTCCCCGGTCGCACGACTGGGGTCCTGATGTCGGTCGGGGCTCGCGACCTATCAACTCTCTGATGATGATTCAGGGTCCGCTCGTTCTTGACTGGCAGGGCCGACGGGGCCTGATACCCCGGGTCGAGAACGGATGCCTCCAGCGGAGCCAGCCGCCCACGTCTGCTCGGATTGATGCCTGGCTTCGCGCGGGTGTCCGCGTGTCACGCCGGCCCGACTGGTATTTCGTCAAATTGCACACGCATGGGGCATCAGAGTCGAACCAGGAGGTCTTGCTCGGTGAGCCGATGGTGGAATTTCATCGAGCACTCGAACGCCGGGCCGCTGACGACGTTCACTTTCATTATCATTATGTGACCGCTCGAGAGATGTACAACCTCGCCTGTGCGGCCGAAGCCGGCTGGCACGGCGATGTCGTCGATGCTCTCGATTTTCGTCTGGTCGCCCAACGCCCAGTTGCCACGCGATGCGATGCGCGGTGAGTCTGGACTCTCCGGGTTGGGCAATCACATATTTCTAGCGGAGCCGGGATCCCTCCCGGATTTCATTCGATGATTGCGGACGAGAACGCCCCGCGCGACGCCATGCCCCTCGTGTCGATCGTTGTCACGGTATTTAATCGTCTTCAGTACCTCGAACAGGCCATTGGATCAGCCCTCGGACAGACATACCCGCATATTCAGGTGATTCTCGTCGACGACGGATCCGAGATGGAGATCGGGGTGGTCGTTGCACCGTACAGAGGCCGAGTTGAGTACCACCGTCAGGACAACGCTGGAATGGCTTCGGCCCGGAACCTGGGAATGAGGCATGCTCGGGGCGAATTCATCCTCTTCCTTGACGACGACGATTACCTGGAACCCGATGCCGTGGAGCTTCTGCTGCGGTTGATCGAACATGGAAACGGCCTTGCCTGGGCGGCCGGAAGCTTTCGGTATGTCGACGACCAGGGACGGAATGAGCAGGGACCGAGGTTCCTTCAAGGTGGGGTCGGTGATGTCTATCGGGAAATGATCGAACGATGCTGTATCAGTTGTCCCTCCGCCGTTCTGCTGCGTGCGAGTGTGCTGCGTGAGGTGGGTGGGTTCGACGAGGGCATTCGCCTGAGCGAGGACTACGACCTCTGGTTGAAGCTCTCCCGCGACCATGTTCTCGCATACACGGAGGATGTTGTCACGAATTATCGGATTCATCCCGGACAGAACTCGAGAAGGGGTTGGGAGCGCCATTACGAGGCCCATCTCCGCGTGCTTCGCGAGCATGAGAAGCGCGCGAGGCCGGGAACAGAGCGCCGATTCCGGGAAGCGATTGCAAGTGTCTGCTCTCAGTACGCCGACAGTCTTGACGACCACGATCGGCCCCATGCCGCGCGGGCGTACTGGCGGCAATCGCTTGTTGAGCGAGGGGAGTCTACGGATTTGCGGATTGTCCGACGAATCATCAAGAGCTACATCCCTTCGGCGGTCCGACGTTCTCTGAGGGGCGTACTTGTCGCCCTGCGCGCCGGACGGGGAATGCTCCGCGGCCTGCCCTCACTGCGATACCCGATTGGACGGCGACGAGCGCAGACTCACCTTTCCACGACGCGGATCTTGTAGGGACCGATCAAGATCTCATCGCCGGCCCCCGGAGAACTGGCCGTGCCGCGGCGGATGGGAGTTCGTCCGTTCACGTTCAGATAGGTTCCGTTCGTGCTTTCGAGGTCTTCGAGCCAGAAAGGCCCATCGGTGGCGATGAGGCGTGCGTGACGCTGGCTGACCCATTCGTCACCCGAGAGTGCGATGTCGCATTCGGCACCGGCTCGCCCGATGCGTGTCCCGCGCTCGTCACGCTTGGTCAGCGGGAAACTCAAGTAGGGGCGTGCGTCGGGACCGATGAGGTCGAGGAATCCGAGCGGGACGAGGACGCGGCTCTGAAAGACCTCGCCGTCCTCGGCCCGAAGGGGGACGATTGGGGGAGCTGGTTCGGCTTGCCGGAGTTCCAGGACGTGGCGTCCGATACGGAAGCGGGTGTGGGGTGTCACGGCCTCGCGGTGACCTGGCTGGAGCCTTCGGTAGACGCCGTTGAGCGATTCCAGCGGCTCGAGGATCAGTTCATCGCCCACGATCACGAACTGGAGATGCTCCTCGGCGAGGCCTTCCGTGATGGTATCGGAGGCCTGGAACGTCGCACGGCCCACCACTTTCCCGGCTCGGCCGACCTCGCCCAGGTAAAACCATTCGCCGATCGACTTATCGAAGAATTGCACGATCGACTTACCTGCCGAGGATGCGCGAATACCGGAAAAAAAGTTCTGAGTATGTTCGATGGCTTCCGCGGGTTCGGTTCGTCGTTCGAGGGGGGCCCGCCGGGCGATGGGGGCGGGAGGTGGAGAGTCGACCGGGGTATCCGTGTGGCTTTCCAGTGGTTCCCGGGGCGGCGGCGGGAAGAGCGCCGATGGCGCCGCAAACGTCTCCGCCGGCAGGGGTCTGGCGATTTCGGGAGACCGTTCCGAGCCCGGACGAAGGTCGCGTAACGGACCCGGACCGGGACGATGGCCGGGTCGGGGCGGGAGGTTGAGCTCGCCCGTCATGTCATCGAGGGGACGTTCGAGCGGTAGCGAGGGCTCAAGGGAGCGCGCTGGAGTCTTCCCGGAATGCGGCTCTTCCTGTTGCGACCGCGGTTCTAGCCTGGGGCGGCGCCGGTCATCCTGGGCTGGGCCGGTTCCGATCGGAGACGTCGAGGAGCGACGGGCCGACGGCGGCGGCATCGTCGCCAGGTCGTCCAGGCGGACCTCCCCGGGGGAGATCGGATCGCTCTCGGGCGGGCTGACGGGCCGAGCCGAGGGCCGAGGGGGGACGGGTGGCGGTCCGGCGGCACGCGGATCGGTCGTAGGCCGGGCCGCGTGCCTCGGGGGCGCGGCACTCGCACCCTCGATGATCTGCTTCACGACGTTGCGCGGCAATCCGATCGTGCTCATCTCGTCTTCGCTCGGATCCGCCATGGCGCCCCCCGGACCTTTCCAGGCCTTTCCCTTTGGGACCGGCTTGAAGACCATCCTCGTACTCTATCTCTCGAGCCGTCGCCGCGGGAGGTTCCTCTTTGACCCTTCCGCGGTTGCTTGATTATACTCATCCCCGCTCGACATGGTCAAAACGTGGCGAGGGATGATCGATTGGTCCGTTCCGTAGGATGTCGGTACGATGTCGGCCGGTATGGGACCAGGAATGAAGCCGCTCGCGTTGGGCGAGGAGTTCAACGCGCCGATCGGTCCGATACCTCCTTCGGCCCGCTCCGATCTGCATCCGGCCCGTCGAGGAACCAAGTCATGGGCGTCGACTCCGCATCCTTGATCAAGACGCTGAATCCGACCTGCCTCGGCGGCCTCGATGGGGCCGCGGCCCTTTGTTTCTCGCGGACGAATCCGACCGTGGAGATCGAGCACTGGCTAAGCAAGCTCGTGGAGGCGCCGAATACCGATCTGACCCGGATCTTCACGTTCTTCGAGGTGGATTCGGCCCGCGTGGTGCGAGACCTGACCCGGGTGATCGATCGGTTCCACACTGGTAACCAGCGGACGCCGACCCTCTCTCGGAAGATCGACGAACTCATCCGGTCCGCCTGGGTACTGGCCTCAGTCCAGTACGGGACGCGGAAGATTCGGTCGGGCGTGCTGCTGCTGGCGTTACTGGACGACGACGACCTCGGCCGGCTGGCTCGCGAGTCCTCGCGCGAGCTGGCGAAGATCAAGGGTGACGTTTTGCAGGCGAACCTGCTAAAGCTGGTGGCCGGGTCGGCCGAGGACGAGGGAATGCCATCCGAGGGGGGCGGCGTTCCTGCGCGGCCGGGCGCCACGACTTCCGGGGATTTGGGGAGCGTTAGCCGGACGCCGGCGCTCGACCAGTACACCGTTGACCTTACCGAGCGGGCGCGTCGGGGTGAGATCGATCCAGTGATCGGCCGCGAGGCTGAGGTCCGGCAGATGGTTGACATCCTGATCCGACGTCGCCAGAACAACCCAATCCTCACGGGCGAGGCGGGGGTTGGCAAGACGGCTGTGGTCGAGGGTCTGGCGCTCCGGGTCGCGCAGGCTGATGTTCCGCCGCCACTCAAGGATGTCGCACTTCGGACGCTCGATCTGGGGTTGCTCCAGGCCGGAGCAGGCATGAAGGGAGAGTTCGAGAACCGGCTCAGGCAGGTGATCGACGAGGTCAAGGCTTCGCCGGTCCCGATCATCCTCTTCATTGACGAGGCCCACACGATGATCGGGGCAGGGGGTCAGGCTGGTCAGAATGACGCCGCGAACCTCCTCAAGCCGGCCCTCGCCCGCGGTGAGCTGCGTACGATCGCCGCGACCACCTGGGCCGAATACAAGAAATACTTTGAGAAGGACGCCGCGCTGGCGCGCCGGTTTCAGGTTGTGAAGGTCGAGGAGCCCGACGAGGAGCGTGCGATCCGGATGATGCGCGGGATCGCGCCGACTCTGGAACGGCATCACGCTGTCCGAATCCTTGACGAGGCGGTGGAGAGCGCCGTGCGGCTCTCGCATCGGTATATTCCGGCCCGTCAGCTTCCGGACAAGTCCGTCAGCCTGCTGGACACAGCGTGCGCCCGGGTGGCGATCGGCCAGAACGCGACCCCGCCCGCGATCGAGGACGCCCGCCGTCGGATCGACCAGTACCGGCTCGAACTGGAGATCCTCGACCGCGAGGAGGCGACAACCGGCCGGCACGCCGAGCGAATCGCTGAGGTTCGCCAGGCCCTCGACGCCGAGCTCGCTCGGCTGGCCGACCTGGAGGCGAGGTGGGACGACGAGCGAACGCGGGTCGAAGCGGTCCGCGCCCTGGCAAAGTCGATCGAGGCCCGCTACCTGGAGGAACAGAAGCAGGCCGTCGAGGCTGGCGGCGAGGCGTTGCATCGGCCCTCGGCCGAGCTCGCCGCGATGCAGGCGGAGCTTCTCGCCAAGATGGACGCCCTCCGCGAGGTTCAGGGGGAGTCGCCGCTTTTGCAGGTCTCCGTCGACGCCCAGACGATCGCCGAGGTGATTGCCGGCTGGACGGGTATCCCAGTCGGCAAGATGCTCGCGAATGAGATCCAGACCGTCCTGAATCTCGGCCCGAAGCTGGGGGAGCGCGTCATCGGCCAGTCGCATGCGATCGACGCGATCTGCCAGCGGATTCGGACGGCCCGCGCCAACCTGACCGACCCGCGACGCCCGATCGGCGTCTTC
>DAIDJI010000007.1 GCA_027451455.1 Planctomycetales bacterium
TATGAGAACCTCGGACCCGGTGTCTACACCCGCCGCCGGGTCTTCGTCGACCGCGTCGTCGGCGAACTCGCCGCACTCACAGCAGGCGTGAAGCCGGGCGCGAAGATCGTCTCCGTCGCCGCGACCGAACTCTATGGCGCCGAATTCGGCGGACAGAAGTAACTCGACATCCTCGCGAGGCCGACACCGGGACTCCTGATTCACGGGCCCGTTGAAACACCCCGGTGCGACAATCCGCCGGCTGGAGCCGGCTCCTGCTGGAGAGCCGATCGGACCACATCAGTGCGCCCGTGAATGAGAGTGATTGAAGCGTCCATGAAAGAGTCGAAGACACAATTCCGGGCCAGGACCTGGATCTTCCGGGCCCAATTGCTACTCTTCGGCTTCTTCTGCGCCATTGGCCTGACGATGGGCCCGCTGTTCATCGCGGGGATGAAGGATGCCCAGGGGCGTCCGGCCCCGGAGGCCGGGTTCTGGTTGACGACGATCACGGCCGGGGTCTTCCTGCCCGCGTTCGCGAGGGCTCTCTTCGACCTCCGGGCACGCAAACGTCCCCTGGTGAGTCTCTGGCGTGAGGGGATTCAGGTTCGCCTCATCGGTCGGACGTCCCTCGACGGAGTGCCCGGCGTGCCAAACCTGATCCGATTCGCCTGGGGAGTGCTCTCGACGCAGTCGTTCCGCAGCCGGACGCGGCTCGCCCTCTGGGAGGAGATCCAGGGCGCCTGGGTCGAGGGATTGCCCGCCATGCGAATCCTCATCATTGAAGGGGAGTTTTGGAGTACCAACGACGTCTGCGATGTCGAGCCCCGAATCCTCTTCCATCAGGTGGATTTCCGGGATTCGCTCCCAGAGATCGCCGACGCCATCCAGTCCTGCTCCGCTGATCCGAATCAGCTCTCAAGCTGGTCGGAGGCGAACTAACTGATGAATCGAGCTTCCTTACTCCCTCTGATCGCGGGAACAGAGCCATGATGAACTGGATTGTTGCCTCGTCGCTTCGAATGCGGGTCATGGTTCTGGCGCTCTCGATCGTGTTGATGATCGTGGGCATCCAGAAGGCGCGCAATGCTCCGCTCGACGTCTTCCCCGAGTTCGCCCCGCCGCTGGTCGAGATCCAGACCGAGGCGCCCGGGCTCTCCACCGAGGAGGTCGAGAGCCTGATTAGCGTTCCGCTCGAAAATGCACTGAACGGGACGATCGGGCTGAAGACGATCCGGTCGAAGTCGGTACTGGGGCTCTCGTCGGTCGTCTTGATCCTCAAGGAGGGGACCGACCTGATGGCCGCCCGGCAGGTGGTGCAGGAGCGGCTGGCGGTCGAATCTTCGAGGCTCCCGGCCGTCGCCAACAAGCCGGTGATCCTCTCGCCGCTTTCGTCGACCAGCCGGCTGATGAAGATTGGTGTGTCCTCGAAGACACTCTCGCAGATGGATTTGACGCTCCTCGCGAAGTGGACGATCCGGCCGCGGCTGATGTCGATACCGGGCGTGGCGAACGTCGCGATCTGGGGCCAGCGCGACCGGCAATACCAGGTGCTCGTCGATCCCGAGCGGCTCCGGCTGAATGGGATCTCGCTCGATGCCGTGGTCCGGTCCGTGACCGATGCCTCGATCGTTTCGGGCGGCGGATTTGTCGACATGCCGAACCAGCGGATCGCCGTTCGGCACGCCGCCGCGATCGAGTCGCCCGCGGACCTCGAAAAGATCACCGTCGCATTCCGCAACGGCGCACCGCTTCGACTCGGCGACGTGGCGACGATTCAGGCCGGCTTCCCGCCGCCGATCGGCGATGCCGTCATCAACGACGGGCCTGGCCTGCTCTTGATCGTCGAGAAGCAGCCGACCGGCAATACGCTTCAGGTCACCCGCGAGGTCGAAAAGGCGCTTGAGGCGCTCCAGCCGGCCCTGAAGGATGTCGATGTCGACCCGACCATCTTTCGCCCCGCCGGTTTCATCGAGCGGTCACTGGCGAACCTGCGCGAGGCGATGCTCATTGGGTGCGGGCTGGTCGTTCTGATCCTCGTGACGTTCCTCTTCGACTGGCGAACGGCGCTGATCAGCCTGACCGCGATCCCGCTCTCGCTGGTCGCGGCGACGCTGGTGATCACGTCGATGGGCGCGACGCTCAACACGATGGTGATCGCCGGGCTGGTGATCGCGATGGGCGAGGTGGTTGACGACGCGATCATCGACGTCGAGAACATTGTCCGGCGACTTCGGCTGAATCGCACGCTGGCGCGGCCGAGACCGGCGTTTCGGGTGGTGCTCGATGCCTCGCTGGAGGTCCGAAGCGCCGTCGTTTACGCGAGCCTGATCGTGATCCTGGTCTTCGTCCCGGTCTTCTTCCTGGAAGGGCTCTCCGGCTCCTTTTTCCGACCGCTCGCGATGGCCTATGTGCTGGCGATCCTCGCCTCGCTGCTGGTCGCACTGACGGTCACGCCGGCGCTCTCGTTGATGCTCCTCACCGGCGCCACCGAGCGGCGGCGGGAATCGCCGCTGGTCCGTGTTTTGAAGGCGATGTACCGGGCGATCCTGCCTCCGCTGGCGCGCCGGCCGGTCTTCGCCGTATTGGTCTTGCTTGCCGCGTTCGTCGGAACCGGGTTTGCCGTTGGAGGGCTCGGCCAGTCGTTCCTGCCCGACTTCCAGGAGAACGACTTTTTGATGCACTGGATCGAGAAGCCGGGCTCGTCGCTGGAGGCGATGACGCGCGTCACGGTGAACGTGAGCAAGGAGCTGCGATCGGTTCCGGGCGTTCGGAACTTCGGCTCGCACATCGGCCGCGCTGAGGTCGCCGACGAGGTCGTCGGGCCGAACTTCACCGAGCTCTGGATCAGCATCGACCCGGACGCCCCCCACGCCCCGACCCTCGCGAAGGTGCAGGAGGTCGTCGACGGCTATCCCGGCCTGTATAAGGACGTGCAGACCTATCTGAAGGAGCGGATCAAGGAGGTTCTGACGGGCGCGGGGGCGACGATGGTGGTCCGGCTGTTCGGGCCGGATATGAACGTCCTGCGCGAGAAGGCGCAGGAGGTTTACAAGGCGATGGAGCCGATCGATGGGCTGGCGAACCTGAAGGTCGAGCCGCAGTTGCTGGTCCCGCAGCTTGACGTTCGGCTCCGGCCGGAGGCGTCGGCCCGATTGGGTCTGACCGCCGGCGACATCCGCCGAGCGGCGACCACGCTCGTGAAGGGGTCGAAGGTCGGCGAGCTGTACCGCGAGCAGAAGATTTTTGATGTTTTCATCTGGGGGACGGAGGAGATCCGCAACGACGTCGCGAAGCTGGGCTCGTTGCCGGTCGAGACGCCGATGGGGACGCACGTTCCGCTCTCCGACGTCGCCGAGGTCGCCCTGGTCCCGGCCGCGAACGAGATCAAGCGCGAGGGGGCCTCGCGTCGGATCGACGTGACCTGCAACCTCGCGCCCGGGGCCGACCTGGGTGCGGTCGCCCGCCAGATCGAGGAGAAGGTCAAGGCGCTCGACTGGCCGCGCGAGTACCACCCCGAGTTCCTCGGCGAGTATGCGGCGCGGGCGGAGTCGCAGAACCGGCTGATGGCCCTGGCGGCGCTCTCGATGCTGGGGATCGTGCTGATCATCCACTCGGATTTTCGGTCGATCCGCCTGACGATGCTCGTGGCGCTGACGCTCCCATTTGCGCTGATCGGCGGGGTCGCGGGAGCGGTGATCGGCGGCGGAGTGCTCTCGCTGGGCTCGCTGGTCGGGTTTGTGACGGTCCTCGGAATCGCGGCGCGGAACGGGATCATGCTCGTGAGCCATTACCGGCACCTGGAGCTGGAAGAGGGCGTGCCGTTCGGCCTGGAGCTGGTCGTCCGCGGGTCGGAGGAGCGGCTGGCGCCAATCCTGATGACGGCGCTGGCAACCGGCCTGGCGCTGGTCCCGCTGGCCTGGGCGGGCAACAAGCCGGGTCACGAGATCGAGCACCCGATGGCGATCGTGATCCTCGGCGGGCTGGTGACATCCACCGTGCTGAACCTCGGGTTGATGCCGGCGCTCTACCTGGCCTTCGGCCGGTCCGCTGGCCGCCCGGAAGACGAGGAAATCGACGCGGAGGCCGAACGACACGCCGCCTGGGCCGCGGGCGCCATGGCCGGTGCCGGTGGACCCGGCCTCGGCTCGATTCCGGTCCACGCGGATCCGTCAGTGTGAAGCGGAATTTATTCGGAGATCATGAGGATTTCAGAGAAACTCGGTAGTCTGGGCGTCACTTGCCGTCGCGTCGCGGCGGCGATCCCAGGAACCTCCCGAGGAGAACGACGATGACGCAGTGGAACGGGTGCCGTATTGGCCTGGCCGCCGTGCTGGGCCTGGCGATGTCCGCCGGATCGGGCCTCGCCGGTGAGGAGAAGATTTCGCGCGAAGACCTGCCGAAGGCCGTTCGCAAGGCCGTTGCGGAGAAGTTCCCGAAGGCGAAAATTCGGGGCGTCTCGAAGGAGGTCGAGCACGGCAAGACCACCTTCGAGGTCGAGATGACCATCAAGGACCGCTCGGTCGACGCCGTCTTCAACGCGAAGGGCAAGGTCCTGGAGATCGAGAAGGAAATCCCGGTCTCGAAGCTCCCGAGGAAGGTCCGCGAGGAGCTCGAAGAACACTTCCCCGGCGCGAAGATCGAGAAGGCCGAGGCCGTCACGCGCGGCGAGCACGGGCCGGTCGTCTACGAGGTCGACCTTGAGGCCGTTTTGACGGCCGATGGCAAGATCGTCCGGGGCCACGAAGAAGCAGACGAAGAAGAGGAACACGAACACCACGCGGCCGAGGGCAAAAAGGAGCACAAGGGCCACGGTGAGGCCTCGTGCGCGTGCTGCGCGAAGGGCGAGTCGTCGTGCAAGGAATGCAAGAAGCATCACGACGACCGCGACGATGATGACGATGACGACGCGGAGGAGCACGAACACCACGCGAAGGCCGGTGAAAAGCACGAGCACAAGGGCCACGGCGAGGCCCATGCCAAGGGCGAGCACAAGGGCCACGGCGAGGCCCACGCGAAGGGCAAGAAGCAGCACGATGACCGCGACGACGATGATGACGATGACGATGACGACGCGGAGGAGCACGAGCACCACGCGAAGGCCGGGGCGAAGGAGAAGCACGAGCACAAGGGCCACGGCGACGCGAAGAGCAAGGGCGAGAAGCACGACCACGATGACGACGAGGACGACGATCGCTGATCTGGACTGAGCCAGGCTGGATCTTCGCGACCCACCGGCGGGCGGCCCTCGCCGGTGGGCAAAGACCAGCGATCATGACGGTCACGGACGAAGGGCCAGGGGACCACGGACGAGCGCGATGGGAATCCGCCTCCTGATCGTTGAAGACGAGGCCGAGCTGGCCGACTTCGTGGTGAGGGGCCTGCGCGAGGAGGGCTTCGTCGTCGAGCACGCCGCCGACGGAGAATCGGCCTGGGACGCAATGCGGTTCGGCGGCTCGTGGGACCTGATCGTGCTCGACTGGTGGCTGCCGGGCGAGGAGGGTCTCTCGCTCCTGAAGCGATATCGGCAGTCGGGCGGCACAGCGCCGGTGCTGTTTCTGACCGCACGCGACTCGGTCGCCGACCGGGTGCGCGGCCTCGATGCCGGCGCCGATGATTATCTGTGCAAGCCGTTCGCCTTCGATGAGTTGGTGGCGAGAGTCCGGGCGCTGGTCCGGCGGCGGGACCGGTCGGCAGAGCTGACGATCTCGCACGGCGACGTGACGGTGGATCTGGCGGCGCAACGGGCGAAGCGGGGCGGGCGATCGCTCGACCTGACGGCCAAGGAGCTTTCGCTTTTGACGTTCTTCTTGCGGCACCCGGGGCAGGTGCTCTCACGCACTCGAATTTATGATCATGTCTGGGACGAGGCGTTCGACGGACAATCGAACACGCTGGAGGTCCACGTGATGGAACTTCGGCGGAAGCTGGAGACGCACGGCCCCAGGGTGATTCACACGATCCGGGGCCGAGGGTATCTCTACGAGTCGACTCCTGCGGCGGAGGCGCCCTGAAATGAGCCTGACCGGGCGGTTCTCGGCCCTGTTTCTGGCGGCGCTGGCGGCGGCGCTTTTGATTTTCTCGACGGCGCTCTGGGTCTCGGCGCGGGTGTATCTGGAGCGTCGGGTGCGCGACCGTGTGACCGCGGCGCTGGCGATCCTGGCGGCGGCGGCGGAGATCCATAGCGAGAGCGTCGAGTGGGAGCCGCATGAGCGGACGATCGAGCTGGGGCAGGAGTCGGGCTCGAACCGGCTCCGCTGGATGGTCCTGGACGACCGGGGCCGCCGTGTGGACCACTCGTCGAACCTGGAAGACGCGCCGGGACTGGCGGCCGAGCTGCCCCGGCTCGGCCCGCTGGAAGACCGCGACCACCGCCGGCTGGTGGATGCCGAGGGGGCCTCGTGGCGGGTGGCGCGCCGGGTGCTTCGGCCCGCGGATCGACCGGGAGCAGTGCCGGCGCAGGACGGCGAGGGGCCGTTCCCGCCGTACCTGGTCCTGATTGCCTGTGCCCCGCTCGGCCCGACCGAGGCGACGCTCGCGGCGCTCGCGGGACTGCTCGCGGCCCTGAGCGCTGGGATCTGGCTGGCCTCGGCGCTGCTCTGTCGGGGTCTCTCGCGGCGAGCGCTCCGACCGCTTTCAAGAATGGTCGAGTCGGCCCGCGGCCTTGATGCCTCGGAGCCCGGATGGTCGCTCGCCGAGGCCGGCACCGGCGATGAACTGGATGACCTGGGCCGCGCCTTTAATGAGTTACTGGAGCGGCTGCACGTTGCCTACGAGCGGCAGCGGCGGTTCAGCGGCGACGCCTCGCACCAGTTGCGCACCCCGCTCACCATCCTGATCGGACAGCTTCAGGTCGCGCTTCGATACGAGCGATCGGGCGAGGACTATCGACGAGCGCTCACCTCGGCCCTGGGCCGCGCCGAGCAGCTTGCAAGGATCGTCGAGGCGCTCCTGTTCCTGAGCCGACCCGAGGCCGAGGCGGGCCTGCCAGGCGTCGAGCCGATCGAGTTGAACGCCTGGGCCGCCGAGCACCTGGCCAGCCGACCGAAGGCACCGGGCGAGCCGGCGATCGTCCACGAGGGCGGCACGGATCCGATCGGGATCCGGGCGCATCCGGGCCTGCTCGGTCAATTGCTGGATAACCTGCTGGACAACGCGGTCAAGTACGGTAAAAGTGAGTCGAATGCCGAGGTGACCGTCGAGACACGCCGCGAGGGAGACGAGGCGGTTCTCTCGGTGGCGGACCGCGGTCCCGGGATCGCGCCCGAGGATCTACCGCACATCTTCGAGCCGTTCTATCGATCGACGCTGGCGCGTCGGCGTGGGACGGTCGGGGTCGGGCTGGGTCTGGCGATCGTGAAGCGGATCGCGACGGCCTGCGGCGGATCGGTCTCGGCGACGAGCGGTCCCGGCCGCGGAACTCGGTTCGAGGCACGGTTCTCGATCGCGGTGAACTCATCGCCCGTGATCGACCGATCCGAGGCGCTCGCGGTAGAATCGAGTCGTTGATTCGACCGCAGGGCCGCGCTTGATCCCGACGCGGCAGGCCGGATCGGGAGGCGACCTCGATGAAGCTCGAATCGATTTCCATCCGCGATTTCCGGAGGATCGAGCGCCTCGACCTCGACTTCCGCGACGAGCTCGGCCTGATCCGCGACGTCATCCCGATCGTCGGGCCGAATACCAGCGGGAAGACGACGATCCTGGATGCGATCACCATCTGTCTGAGGACGATGTCCAGGGATCGAGCGGTTCGACCCGACCTGAGGTGGCATCCGTCTTCTCTCGTCCGATCGGGGGCGGTTCGGGCGGAGATCACGGCCAACCTCTGGTTCAGCGACGACGAGATGAAAGCGACCAATGAGGTCCTGGCTCGGAGCGAGGCCAAGGGGCATATGCCTTTGCCGTCGGGGGGTCGAGTTCAGGTCCGATGGACCTATCCCCATCCGGAGCTTAAGTGGGGCGATTACCGATGGGAGCCGGCCGAGGGCGCCATGCTTCCCCTGGGCCGGTATTATCTCGCCCCCTATCTCCACGTTCCCGGGCTGGGACCAAGGCTATTTCGGCGGCTCGGTGGTGTCTTCCTGTTCGATCAGAATCGGACCGGTCTGGCGGGCTGGCTTTCGGGAGGCGAGCGGGCACAACTCGGACGTCTCCTCGATCCAGAACGGCTTGCGGGAGATGTCAATGGAAGCGGTCGCGGCGAACCTGAAATCGGCGGAGTTCCGATGACAGGTGGGGCTGGACCTTTCCACACGAGGGACCCTCGCCTGCTGCTGACCAGCCTGGCGATGAGGGCCAGTGTCGCCCAGGATCCGAACGCGACCGAGCAGGAGGACTTCGCCCAGTTAAAGAAGCTCTATGAACACGTCTGTCGACCCCATACCATGGGCGAATTGTTCAACACCGAGGACGGCCTGGACATCGAATTCCACGGCCCGCAAGGACCGTATTCTTACGACGGTCTGAGCAGCGGCCAGCAGATGATCCTTCTCATGCTCCTCCAGTTCGCAACCCGCCGGATTCATCGCTCGATTGTGCTGATCGATGAACTGGAGCTACACCTGCATCCCTTGTGGCAAGATCGCCTCTACCTGGCGCTTCCCCGCTTGGGCGACGATAACCAGTATTTCTTCACAACACACTCAACGTACATCCGTGACACGTTGTCGGATGGATTTTGCTATATGACCGGTAAACTTGCCGAACCCGCGGTCATGAGATGAGGTGTCCTGCTCATGGCCGAACTCTGGCTGATCTGCGAGGGCGAGCCCGGCAGCGTCGACGTGGCCCTGTTAAAGGCGATCTTCACCAATGTCCTGGCGGCGGAGATCATCGTTAAGGCAGGATCCGGCGAGAGAGGGCTGGGGCCCGTCGTTCGGTACCACAACAAGCAGGACGGCGCCAGTGCGGCTTACGTCCTGGATCGTGATTATCTCCCGCGGGACAAAGCCGATGCTTCGATGACGGATGGAAGGCCGGGATTCTTCTGGAGACGGCATTCGATCGAGAATTATCTGCTGCCTCCGCCGGTGATTCTTCGGGCCTTCCAGGGCCTGCGTGAGCAATTCCAGCAGAAGAGTGCCAGCGGCCGGATACCGGCCTGGGTCGCTACCCTACCCGATGATGCCGGGGAGGTCGCGGAGGCACTACGCGGTTGCTCACGAAGGAAGGCCGCCGAGGAAGCTTGCAGAATGGCGACCCATCGTCTCTGGGATTCTCTGCCCTCAACCGTCGGCCGGCCACAGAAACGTATCCCTCGGCGTGTTGGGTCGGAAGATCCGAACGATTGGCATGAGGCCCTCTGCCAGTAAGCTGAGCGGGTCCGCCAGTCGGCCGCCGATACCGCCGCGTGCGAGAACTTCCGTCGTGAGGCCGTCTCCACGCTCTTCGACGTCGCACACGCCGAGATTACGGCCGAACCCTATATCCGCGACCTCGAATTCCTGGTCGATTTCCACGGCAAGGACCTGCTCGGGGCGTTCCATCAATGGCTTGCCTCACGGAAGATCCCTCTTTCCCGCCTGCGCCTCGGCAACGAGTTGATTCCCGCGGCCGTTGATGCCTACCGCGAGAATCGCGCCATCTACGGCCGCGACGACTTCCGCGACATCGCCAACGGCGTCCGCGCGCTGGCTGGGCTCCCCGCCCTGTCCTGAACTTTCGTCATACTGGCCGTCTGATCGCTGCTGGGCACTTGTTTCCGTCGATGGCGATCGGTACACTCGTGAACGTGGGATCGGGAGGTCCCAAGGAGTGCGTCGGTTGCGGCAAGTCGCGGAGCGGCACGGAGGGTGCCATCATGAGCATCGGGACGAGCATCGTGCGGGCGCCCGAGTCCGGGCGCGGGGCCTCGAAATCCTCCTCGCTGCGCGAGGTCTGCCTCATCGGCGTCGATCGGCGGTCGCGGCGTCGGGTCGAGGCGTGGGCCCCGGGCCGCGAGGTCCGGTGGCTCGGGCGGACCTATGAAGTACGGGCGGCCGACGTCCTCGGCGAGGGCGCGGCCGCGGTCGAGGGACCGGCCCGGCGCTACGTTCACCTCTCCGCCCGCATCGAGGATTGATCCATCGACGACTGACGATGTCCCGGGAACGGAGGCCGGCCATGCCGTCACTTCGCCTCGACACCAGCCCGTCCGCCGGGATCGCGCGGGCGCGTCCCGCTGCGCTCCGGGATCGCGACGACTCCGACCCGGAGCGCAGGGCCGTCGAGCTGGCTCAGCGCGGGCGGATCATCCTCGACGTCTCGTTTGCTGATCTCGAAGCCGCCGAGGCCGTCCATGGTGCCTTTCACCCAACCGCCTGGCACTTCCGCAACGCCTGTCACGAGGCCCAACGATCCTGGGAACGCCTCCGCGCCGAGCTTGGGACGAGGACGCTCGAAGCGGCCCTGCTGCGCCCTCCACTGGTGATCGTCCCGATCGGCGAGCACCCGAACGGCCGAGGACTGCCCCGCGCCGTGATGATCGTGATCGGCGGCCGGACCTACTGTCTGGAACGAATCCCCGGGACCGAGCCGGCGCCGGTGCAGTGGCGAGTGACCCGGCCTCATCCCCCGCTCGAAAACGGCCCGTATTATGCTTGCCGGCTCGCCGACGGCTCGACCCAGTGCGATTGCGCGGAATGGACCTATCAGGTCGCCGACATGAGCGACCCCCACCGGGCCCATTGCAAGCACCTGGCCGCGCTGGCGTCCCTCGGCTGGATTTGACCGCCGATGGATGCCTGTGGGACAATTTTCCCAGAGAGTCGGAATGAATCCTCCCCCAGAAGTGAGGCATTTCTTCATGATCGAGTGGTCGAACGTGTTTGCCGAAGCATTGCCCTATGGGGCGTTCTTGAATCGGTACGCGACGCCTTCACAGCGGTCGCGGTGGGACGCGATGCATGGGCGGTTCGCCCTCGACGAGGCACAGCGGACGATTCTGGCGGGGTTCACGCGACGAATGCCGGTCATCTGCATGGCGGGGGCCTGGTGCGGCGACTGCGTGAATCAGTGTCCGGCCCTCGATTGGATTGCCGAGGCGAGCCCGGCCATCGAGCTCCGCTTCCTCGACCGCGATGCCCGCCCCGATGTTCGCTCGGAGCTTTCGGTCAACGGTGGGCATCGCGTCCCGGTCGTGGTTTTTCTCAGTGAGGACGGCTACGAGGTCGCCCGGTTCGGCGACCGGACGCTCTCGGCCTACCGGCGGATGGCCTCGGAGATGCTCGGCCCGGCCTGCCCGACCGGGCTCGTCCCGCCTCCGACCGAGGCGCTCGCCGCGGTTCTCGGCGACTGGCTCGATCAGTTCGAGCGAGCTCAGTTGATCCTCCGACTCTCGCCTCGCCTGCGAATGATGCACGGCGATTAACGAAAGGCTGGCCTCCGCTCACTCGAAGAACCGTCGAACCGCGACCCGGAAATCGCCGAGCAGGTCGGGGACGGTCAGTTCGTCGTCGGGGCCCAGCTCGCGGGGGGCCTGATCGGGGCGGAAGACATGCGCCCGCTCCGGATCGGGGTCGAGCACGATGACGACCTTGACCCCCGCATCCAGGTATTCATGCAATTTCGCAAGAATGTCTCGCCATCGATCGTCGTCCGAGCGGACCTCGACCACCAGGTCGGGCACGATGTTGAGATATCCCACGGGAAGCTTCCCCTTCGGAAGCTTCGCATAGCTGTAGAAGCAAACATCCGCCCCACGAACGGTGTCGGGATCGCGCCCGGTGACGACGCCCGAATCATTGGAGAGGACGTGGCCGATGTCCCGATCATCGACGAAATTTCCCATCAGTCGCGTTGTCTTCCCGCAGACCTTTCCGTGTCGTGGGGTCGCTGGCGGCATCGATACGATCCTCCCCTGGACCAACTCCTCGGGATACCCGGGATCTGGCCGGGTGGCGAACTCCTCGGCGGTCATGAATTGGGTCGCGGTGGCCATCGCACGCGCCTCCTTTCGAGGGGATCGGGGGATGCCGAGGCATTCCGGTCACTCGTCTTCGAAGTCGTCGTCGTCCTCGTCCGTGCGGTCGTCGTCGTCCTCGCCCTCGTCATCGAGATTGTCGTCGCGAAGGGTGGCCTGATCGCGGCGAGCCTGGATTCCTTCGAGGGTTCTGCGGAGGATGTCGAGGCCGTTTTCTCCGGCGATGTGCTCGCGGAACGGGAGGGCAAGCCGGAGAAGCTCGGGATGGCTCGGGCCGACGTCCTCAACCGTCTGCTTGAGGATGTCGAGGAACTCGTCGAGGCCCTCCTCGGGGAGCCGGGCACGGGCGACGAGCGAGCGAAGTTCGGCGAGGGAGGCCGTTCCGCCGCGGGGAATGGAGAGCGAGGCCGAGGGATGCGGGACGACCCGGGAGACGGTCGTCGAGGAGCGGTCGCGATCGCGGGAGTCGGAGGTGTCTCGGGCCCGCCGACTGTTCTCGACGGCCTGGATGAGCTGCTCCTGGGCCTCGGCGACGTAGGCGGCCCAGTCGGTGGAGAAGTCCTGGCGGAAAGCTTCGATGTAGCCAGGCTCATAAGTTCGCGAGAGAAACTTGAGCTGGTGGAAGACGCGGTGCGAAAGGGCCTGCAATTCCTCGGTCATCTCGGCATCGCGGTCGTGGGCGGCCTGGTAGTGCCGGAACCGTCCGATCCAGACCTTGAGCCGGGCGTACTGTTCGAGCTTGCCGAGCGCGCCGAAGGCGGTCATTCCGGCGTCGACCTCGTGGGCCAGTAGCTGCAACTGGCCGCCGGGGAAGTGGGCCTCAGCGTCCCAGAGGAGGCGGTCCTCGACGGCGAACTGCTCGGCCAGCTCGGGCTGCAACCGGTCGATCTCGCGGCGGAGGTTGCGGTAGGCGTCGGTGGCGGTCCGAAGGTCGCGGCGGGCCTCCTCGACATCGCGGCCCACATCTTCCAGGTCTGCGCGGGCGCGTCGTCTGGCATTTTCGATCTCGGCGCGCGAGGTTTCGATGAGACGCTCGGCGTCGGTCTCCGAGTTGAGTGACGATTTGAACTGCGCCAGCTTGCGCATCAGGTCTTTCAGCAGTTGCTCGTCGTGGTCGGCCTGTTCGAGCGCCCGGAGGCTGGCCGGACGGACGACGCGGAACCGTTCGACGGCCTTGCGGGCCCGAAGCTCGGCGGCGCGGAATTGCTCGGCGGCGTGCTGCGTTTCTCCCTCAATCTTTCGGGCCCGGGTCTTGGCCTCGGCCTGGCGGACCAGCTCGGCAAGCTTCTCCAGTGCCGGAGAAACGGCCGGCTCGGCCCCGACGCGTCCCGGCCCCACCCCGACCACGCCACGGACACCCCGAATCCCCGGGACCAACCGCTCTTCCCGATCCATGTTATTTTCCTTCGGAGTTTATTCAGAACCTTATTTATCGATACGTATCTAGGCTCCGTACGGTCCGATCGCCCCGCGCGGTGATTGCATCTTACCGGACGGGCGCCCGCGGCGAAACCCGGCGGGGCGGCCTGGCCCGGGGATTGCGGGCCTGCCCGGGCCCGGCGGGCGGTGTGGTCCCGTTCCCGAGATCCCGATCAAGCGGGAGAGTTTTCCCAGCGAGTGGTTTCTAATGAGCCCGGAGTCGAGCCTGTTCACGCCAGGCCAGCCGGTGCCCTTTGAGTTCTTCGTGGGACGGGTTCAGGAGATCGAACGGCTCAGGAGCCTGGTGCGGGCCGCCGCCCGGGGAAAGTTCAAGATTGGCTTTGTGACCGGCGAGCGCGGGATCGGCAAGACGTCACTCCTTTGAAGCGGCCAACCTCACGAATCCCGCCACACCAGGTCATCGACCTCGACCGAGGGCCGGCACCTGGACTCTTGCTGAGGTGCGGAATCCGGAGCCTTTCCTCTCGCGACGGCCGGGTCTCCGGGCAGCGCCGGGGGAAAAGGCGAAGCATAACAAAACAAGCCGGGTGGCCTTACACCACCCGGCTCGTCGGTCGTCGGTCGTCGGTCGTCTTGAGATCGGTCCGATTCGATCAATAACTGTCGGCGGAGAGAACCTCGCCGTTGCCACGGGTGCCCAGGGCCATCCAGGTCTTGATGTTGACGGAATTCTTGATGAACTTGACGCTGCCATCGGCCGCCAGGGCATTCACGCCGCCGGAGTGCCAGCTTGAGGCGGGGAGGTAATGCGCCGCCTGGGCCTGCTGGCAGCAGCCGACCCGGCAGCTATTCCAGGTGTACTGGCCGCCGCCGTTAGGAGGGACGACGGTATTGAAGAGCGAGTAGCCCATCATACCTGCGCCCCATCGATAGCCGCGGTCGTCGGCCAGGAAGAGGGTCTGGAACGAGACGCTGCAGTTTTGGAGGTCGGCGGTCAGGAGGTTGTAGGCGATCTGGCTGGCGTCGAGTTTGTTGGCGGCATTGCCGACAGACGACTGCGTGCCGTTGCCGGGGGCCGGGCCGCCCGGGCTGGCGTTGCCGTTGCCGCACTTGGCCTCGGCGGCGGCGATGGTGTTGGAGGTTCCGTCGGTAATGTCCGAGATGCCGTAGCTCCACGTCATGCCGAAGACGCCCGTGCTCGCCGGCATGTGCTGGCCGGTGTTGTAGGTCGTCGTCCCGACGCTCATGTGGTAACTGTTGTTGTTGATCGGCCCGGCGTTCGGGTCCGACGGGCAGAGGAACGCACTGATCTTCGTGTTGTACACGGTCATGTTGATGTAGCCGCCGAGCGAGGCATAGCCCTTGTCGCGCGCCGTCGGCTCGGAATACGGCTCAGGCGCCCACGACCAGTTGGCCGCGTTGAACAAAGGCGCCTGCTCCATGTAGGGGAGCATCTGCGCCTGCGCGCTCCAGCAACTCCAGTTATAAACCGTGTACGGCGGGTTGTTGGGCTGGAGCGTCGAGCCCATCGGGAAGACGTTGGAAGTCTGGTGGTAGTTGTGCAGGCCCAGCCCGATCTGCTTGAGATTGTTGACGCACTGCGCCCGGCGAGCGGCCTCGCGAGCCGCCTGCACGGCCGGAAGCAACAGGGCGATCAGGACCGCGATGATCGCGATGACGACCAGCAACTCGATCAGGGTGAAACCTCGACGTACTTGCCTGTTCATTGGACACCTCCATCTGGGATCGCACGAAGACGTGATAAACGAATAAATTCCGGATCGGCGCGCAAGGGAGAGGGGCGCCGCGGCCTCCGGAGGCGGACCGATTGGCACGGACCGATGGGTGCTCCAATCGGTCCGATCGCGGCGGTCGGTCCGGCCGCTTCCGAATCCAGGTTTTCCGAGCCGGTTTACCGGGCGTTCCCACTGTCGGCGGGCTGATTCTTCATGAAGTCGCCCATGGCCTTGTTGCGCTGGGTCGCGGCCGGTGGAGGCGTTGCCGGGCCAGACGTTGCTGTCCCCTGATCGCATCCGGCTGCCGCGCCCAGTACCAGAGTGAGACACAGTCCGGAAAGTCGCTTTTTCATCGATGACACGGGAACCCTCGGAGAAAGAACAGGTCGAGGAATGCGCCTATGAAATTAGGCTTGCCCATCCCCTTTATGACGGGCCGAGCATTCCTCTCAGGTTGTAGATTTGTTGGAAACGACCGACGCCAAGATTGGTGTGAAGCGAATGTAAACGGAGAGGTGCGTCGTGGCAAACAAAATCTCTTTACGCGCGGCTTTTTTTTCGATGGCACAATGGGACACTGCGAGGATGAGACGCGGGACGTGCGGAGACGTGGAGGCGTTTGGTATCACGGGCATTGAGGTCAGGGTTATGAGATCGCTCGATCCGCTCGATTGAGGAAGGGATCGGGGGCTGGATCGTCGCCGTGGATCGACGGAACGGGCGGGTCTTATCGTGCGTTGGGGATGGTGTTCGATCGGTCTATTTTGCAGGAGTCGGCTCGGGCCGGCGGTCGGCGCGAGACATGTTGCGGAGTTCGGGTCGGGTGTGGGAGTTCCCTCCTCCAGGAGGATCAGGGAACGCGCTCGGCCCGGAGCACGCCGTCCTCGGCGTCGAGCGAGAGTCGGAAGCCGAGCCGCTCGCAGACACGCCTCATACCGAGGTTCTCCGGGAGGATGGACCCAACGATCCGGCCAATTCCTTCCTCTCGGGCGATCGCGACCAGTCGGTCTAATAATGCTGTCCCGAGGCCCTGGCGCTGGTAACGGTCGGAGATCAGGAGGGCGAATTCGGCGTCGTCGGTACCGCGAAGGCGGGAGAGCCGGCCGACGCCGGCGATCTCTCGGGTGTCCGTCGCCTCGGGCTTCTCTCGCTCGGCGACCAGTGCGATCTCTCGGTCGTAGTCGATGAAGCAGATCCGGGTGAGGCGCTCGTGCGCCACCCGGGCGCTGAGCTTCATCGCGTGGAAGTACCGGAGGGCGACCGTCCGTTCGGAGAGGGTTCCGTGGAAGGCGACCAGCATCGGCTCGTCCTCGGGGCGGATCGGTCGGAGGCGCATCGGGGTCCCGTCGCTGGCGGTACAGGTCGTCGCGTACTGCGAGGGATACGGCCGGATCGCCAATCGAGGCAGAGTGGAGGGTTCCACCTCGGGGCCATGCACGATCACCCGGGCGTCGAGAGCCAGCAACCGATCGGGCGAGGCGAGAAGCGGGTTGATGTCGATTTCCTTGATCCAGCGCTGCTGGACGACCAGGTCGCTGAATCGCACGAGCAACTGTTCGAGAGCCGCCAGGTCGATCGGCCGACGCCCGCGGACGCCCCTGAGTGCCTTCAGGATTCGGGTTTGCTCCATCATCCGGCGGGCGAGCGTGGAGTTCAGCGGTGGGAGGCCGAGTGCCCGGTCGTGAAAAACCTCGACGAGCTGGCCGCCGGTGCCGAACAGGAGGACCGGGCCGAACTGCGGGTCGAGGCTACTGCCGACGATCAGTTCGTAGCCGTCGAGCCGGAGCATCGGCTGAACGCTCACGCCGTCGAAGTGCCCGGCGCCGGCTCGCTCGCGGACCGAGGACTCGATCGACCGGAAGGCGAGGCGGACCGCCTGATCGTCGGCCAGGTCGAGCTGCACGCCGCCGACATCGGTCTTGTGCGTGATCGTCTTCGAGTGCAGCTTGAGGACGACGGGATAGCCGATCGCGGCGGCGGCGGCGACGGCCTGGTCCTCGTTGGTTGCGATGCGAGACTCGGTCGTTGGGATACCATAGGCGGCGATGACGCGCTTGGATTCGTCCTCGGTGAGGACGGTCCGGCCCTCGGCGCGAGCGGCGTCGACGATCGCGCTGGCGGCGGCGGAGGCGAGGTCGGCGTCTTCCTCGCCGGAGGGGAGCGTCGGCGTTTCGTAGATCGCCTGGAGGTTGTAAAACGACCGCCACATCAGGGTGAAGATTCGGGCGGCGGTGTCGGGATAGGCGAACGTCGGGATGCCGGCATGGTCGAGGACCTCCTCGCCGGGCGCGACCGACTCGCCTCCCATCCAGCTTGCCAGCACCGGCTTGCCGGGGATTTTGGCGAATTTGGAGAGAGCCTCGGCGGTTGCGGTCGGGTCGCTCATCGCCTGTGGGGTCAGAATTGCGAGCAGGCCGTCGGTAGATTCGTCGCGTGCGGCGGCCTCCAGCGCCTGGGCGTAGCGTTTGGGGTCGGCGTCGCCGAGGATGTCGATCGGGTTGGCGTGGCTCCAGGCGGATGGCAGGAAGGCGTTGAGAGCCTCGATGGTCGCTGGGGAGGGCTTCGCCAGCTCACCCCGGCTCTTGATCAGGGCGTCGGTGGCGAGGACGCCCGGGCCTCCGGCGTTGGTGACGATCGCCAGCCTCGGCCCGCGCGGGCGAGGCTGCTTCGCCAGGACGTCGGCCATGTCGAAGACCTCGGAGATCGAGTCGACTCGAAGAACCCCCGCGCGGCGGAAGGCGGCCTCAAGAACCTCGTCGCTCCCGGACATCGAGCCGGTGTGCGAGGCCGCCGCCTTCGCCGCGGCCTCGGTCCGTCCCGCCTTGATCACGATGATCGGCTTTGAAAGCGCCACCTCGCGTGAGGCCGAGAGAAACGCCCGGGCGTCGCCGATCGTCTCCATGTAGATCACGATGCACTTCGTCTCGGGGTCGTCGGCCAGGTGGTCGATCAGATCGCCCCAGCCGACGTCCAGCATCGAGCCAATCGAAACAAATGCACTAAATCCGACGTTGACCTTATGGCTCCAGTCGAGGATCGCGGTCAGCAGGGCGCCGCTCTGGCTGAGGAAGCCGACATTCCCGCGCCGGGCCATCCCGGCGGCGAAGGTGGCGTTCAGGCCGATCACCGGATTCATCACGCCCAGGCAGTTTGGGCCGATCAGGCGGATGCCGCCGCGCCTGGCCTGTTCGAGGACCCTGCGCTCGAGCTCAGCGCCCTCGGGACCGACCTCCTTGAAGCCGGCCGAGATGATGATCGCCCCCTTGACGCCGAGGTCGGCGCACTGACCGATGATCTCAGGGACGCTCGGAGCCGGTGTGACGACGACAGCCAGATCGACCGGCTCGGGAATCGCGGCGAGATCCCGATAGGCGCGGATGCCCAGGACGTTCGGCCGCTTCGGGTTGACCGGGTAGACCGTCCCGCCGAACGGGCTACTGATGAGGTTCCAGAGGATCGATCGGCCGACGCTACCGGGCTTCTCGCTGGCGCCGATGACGGCGACGGCCCTCGGTGCGAAGATCGCGCCGAGCGGACCACGCGGATCGGGGCGGGGATCGTACTCGGGGGCGAGGGACGTCGACGGAACGCTCATGCGGCTCCTCCCGATCGGGTGATGGCGGGTGGTCGTCGGCCGCATCCGGCCGGATTTCCCGAACCCGATTGCACAGCGATCGTCTCCGATTGGCAAGAGGAAGCTCGCATGAATCCTGGGTGAAAGGCTGGAAATCGTGGAGGCATGACCCAATAATCAGCGTCAGACGTCCGAATACCCGCGTGGGTCGCCAAGCGAGGAACCCCCGCGGATCGCGACGACGACTCTCACTTCGGAAGGATCGAATCGGTTACGAACCCATCGCGAGAGGAGATTCCTGCATGGCCACCCCTCAGATCAACGGCGCGACCGCCAGCACGACCGAGTGGGCTCAGGGCCAATCCTGTTCGTTTACGGTTTCGGGGAGCCAGTTCGCCAGCAGCGCGACGGTACAATTGACCGACACGCGGGCCACCTGGGCTCCGGCGGCCTACGACCAGCGCACGTCGAACAACGTTCGGTTTCACAGCTCCCCGACCAACATCAAGAGTGGCATTCTCATGGGGATCGGGGCGCTGACGATCACCGTGACGAACCCCCCCGCGTCATCGGCCCAGACGAACATGCAGGGCTATTACATTCTGCCCACGCCGCCGCCATCGACCTCGACAAAACCGCCGGAAGAGCTGAATAGCTGACGATGAGACGAACGTCTCGGCCTGACGTCTGGCCGACGATCGACGGGATGGCACCGCCCCTGCCCAGGAGACGGACAACCTGGGGTCAGGGGCGGTGGGGTGGATGGGAAGGGGCTTCAATACGAGTCAGAACTGATGACCTCGCCGTTGGCCTTGGTGCTGAGTGCCCACCAGGTCAGCCGGTTGATGCTATTCTTGATGAATTTCACCGAACCGTCGGCGAAGACGACATTCACGCCGCCGGGGTGGGCGCTCGTCGAGGGAACCGAGAAGCTCCCGTTGAAGTTGCAGGTCGGATTGCAATTCGCCCCGATGTTACACCCGTTGTTGTTCAACTCGTTGGGCGTCTGCACCGCGTTGAACATGGTGAAGCCCTCGACGCCGATACACCATCGCCACCCCCGGTAATCGGCGATGTTGTTATTGTCGCTGAGGAACTGGGCCGCGCAGTCGTTCAGGACGTTGACCACCGTTTTAAGCGGAAGGGCGCTGACGTCGTACACGCCGCCGTTGGTTGGGTCAGAATTCTGGTCGAAGATGAAGTTCCCGCGATATCGAGACGGGATTCCGCCGGGATTGCCCGTCGAAGGATTGTAATTGGCCCAGGCGTTCCCGCCACTGCCGACCAGGGCCTCGGCATACGCCATCGTGTTGCTCGTGCCGTCCGTAGCATTCTTCACGCCGTAGCTCTTCCAGATCGTGAACAGCCCCGTGGTGTCGACCCCGGTGCTTTGCGCGGACGACCCTGTGGAGAGCGAACCGAGATTGGTCGTTCCGTAGCAGGCGTTGTAGCTGTTCAGGCTGTTCGGCTCCGACGTCCCGTTCGGCCCGGCAGGGACGCTGGTGGCCCCCAGGTACGGATCCGATGGACACGCGAAGACGGCCAGTTTGAGGTTATAAATCGTCACGTTTGGCGGCCAGGCGTAGCCGTACCCAACATCGGCCGAGAAATTGAAATTGATCGCGTTGTAAATCGGCGCCTGCTCCATGTAGCCGAGCATCGACGCCTGGGCGCTGAAGTTTTCCCAGGGATAATATCCCTGCTCACTGTAGTTCAGCCCTTTGCTCCCGCCCATCGGAAAGACGTCGTACGAGGAGTGGTAATTGTGCAAACCCAGGCCGATCTGCTTCAGGTTGTTGGTGCACTGTGCCCGACGCGCCGCCTCGCGGGCCGATTGCACCGCGGGCAAGAGCAGGGCAATCAGCACGGCAATGATCGCGATCACCACCAGAAGTTCGATCAACGTGAAACCGCGTCGCGACACCTTCGAATCGGCCATCTTTGAAGTTCTCCTCGGGGACACCCATTCCGGGCCACTCGCCTCGGTCATCGCTTCGGCCTCCCCTTCAATGCCTTCGGTTGGTGCTTCTGCTGCGCCGCCTTGTATTTGTCCAGCACCTTCGCCCGCTGGACCTCGCCGGCCTTCGCCTGCTCGGGGTCCAGCGCCGACGGGCCGCCACACCCGGCGAGGACCAGGCCCCATCCAAGCATCAGCACCCAGACCGCTCCGGTTCTTGAACGACTCACACTCGCCTCTCGATTCGGTAGAAAATCGTGGGAGGGATCGACTCCGGACCCTCTCGTCGGGTTCATCGACGGATGACGGCCCACTTCACCCGGGCCTCGGGCTCCGTATCCTAATCTCTCCTACCCCGAATCAACCGAAAGATTAAGCGAAAAAATAATGAAGTTTACCAGTATAGAAAAAATTACAACGATATTCACTTTCACACTCAAGCTCGCCGACTCTCAGCTCGCCGAACTCGTCGAAAACATGAAGGCGCACAACCTCGCCTGGGCGCCTCGGAACTCGCGGTTGCGTTCCGGGCCGATGAGGGGAGCTTCCACGCCGGGGTGGAGAAGCTCCCCAGCTTCGCCGACGCCCTCAAGCGCGCAGGGGCCTCGCGGGTCGGGACGTGGATCAGTCCCACACACGGTCGGCTTCCCTACGTCGCCAACTTCCGGCGCCACGCCGGGCGGCTCCGCGAGGTCGCCTCGTTGCTCGGCGATCGGGGGATTCGGTTCGGTCTGGAGTACGTCGGGCCGAAGACGTCGTGGACCGCTTCGAGATACCCTTTCATCCACATGATGGGCGAGATGCGCGAGCTGATCGCCGAGATCGACCGCAATCAACCCCAGGTCCGGCGACTCTCCGGCAGTGTCCGCCTGGCGGGAGCGGTCGGGCGGTAAGGCGGCCCAGGCGATCGACAACGAGCCGGCAGCGACGGCCAAATGCGTCAACGCGCAGGTGAGAAATCGGGTGCTGATCCCGTTGCGGATGCGGGTCCGACGTCACGGGTGGAATTCCACGATCCCGGGAAAATTGAAGACAGGGGGAGCGGGAGCCAGCAGCTCGAAGTTACACGATGACTGATGGCTCGTACGACGAGATTGGGCCAGAGCGGCCTACGGCTCGCCCCCGGGCAACCGTCCGAAGAGTTCGGCGAGGGGGGCTTCATAGGCCCTCCAGCGCCCCAGGGCCTTGCGATAGAGGGGTTGCCGGACCTGGGTCACGCTGGCGGTCCGGACCGGCCGGTTGATCTCGTGGAACCGCCGGCAGCCCGGCTCCCAATCCAGCCCGCAGGCCTCAATCAGTCGAGTCGCCTCGGGCTCGAAGTCGTCGACCAGTCGCTCGTAGACGACCTCGTGGATCTTGACGGGGGCGACCGACCGCCAGTGATCGGTGACGCGTCGATGCTCCTCGAACCTCCCGGCCAGGTGGTCGACGTCGTTGGCCCACCGGATGCTCCGGAAGTTGGTCATCCAGCAGGAAAGTGCCACGTCCCTGGGATCCCGAAGGACGTGGATGAAGGTCGCCCTGGGGAACAGAATCGATAGCATCCCGACATACAAATAATTGTCGGGCATCTTGTCCACGACTCGATCCGGCAGGGCGCGGGACGGCTCGCGATCGAGGAGTTCCCGGACGCCCGCGAGGTAGCGATCGGCGAGCCACTTCAGCCCGTTGGCGTCGAGGTGGTCGAGGGCCTCGGGCAGGCCGTGGTCCCGGCCGACGACCTCGGGGATCGCCTCGAAGGTCCGGGCGGCCAGTCGAAGCTCTCCCGCGCCGTGGACCCTCGAATGACTGGCCAGGATCTGCTCGACCAGCGTGGTGCCCGATCGGGGCATCCCGAAGACGAAGACCGGCTGGCGGGTGGGGTCGCCCGAGCCGGCCAGGCGGGCGAACAGTTCGGGCGTGAAGGACCGGATCAAGCGGTCGACGAATCGGCGATGCTCGATCGGGTCGTAGGCCTGGCCGCTCCGGTCGCGAAGCCGGATCGCGAGCGCGTTGGCCTTCTCCAGGCACGAGGCGGCCTCGAGAGGCTCACCGAGGGCGTCGAGGACGTGGGCGAGGGCGAACAGGAGGTTCGATCTCGGCGAATCGTCGAGGCCGGGGTCGTCGAGCCGCTCCCGGAGCGACTGTCGATCCTCCATCGGCAACCGGCCCCGAAGCAGGATGGCGAGCCTGGCGAGGGGGCCTGGCGCGGTGGGATGGGCCTGGATGGCCCGCCGATAGTAAGCCTCGGCCTGGTCCAGGTCGCCGAGTTCCTCGTGAAGATTTCCCTGGTTGAGCAGGGCCTCGAGGAAGTCGGGGCGGAGTTCCAGGGCTTTTCGATGGCAGGCGGCGGCCTCGTCGTATCGGCCGTCATTCTGGAGGGCCCAGCCCAGATCGGTGTGAACCGTCGGCCGGTCGGGGCGGTGGTCGGCCAGTCGTCGGAGCCAGGGGATGGCGGCGGCGTGGTCCTCGTCGGCGAGATGGGCCTCGGCCAGGGGATGCCAGAGATCGGGGTCGTCGGGGGCGAGCTCGACGGCCCTCCGCAGGCTGGAGGCAGCGGCCAGCGGCCGGGCCTCGGCGATGAACGTCAGGGCCCGGTTGACGTGGACCTTCGGCTCGTCCGGGTCCAGCCGGGCGGCCACGTCGTAGGCGGAGTGGGCTTCCTCCCATCGCCTGAGGAGCCGCAAGGCGTTGCCCAGGTTGTTGTGGGCCGCGGCGAGACTCGGATCGAGCCGGACCGCCTCCCGGCAATGGGCCAATCCCTCCTCAAGCTCGCCCAGGTCGATGAGGGACTGGCCGAGGTTCGACCGGGCGACGGCGAGCGTCGGCTCGACCCTCACCGCCTCGAAAAACGCCTCCCGAGCCTCGACGGGCCGCTCGAGTTCCCGGTAGAGGATGCCCAGGTTATTCCGGGCCAGGCCGAAGTCGGGCTTCCTCTTCAGAGCGTCGAGGAAGGCGGCGATCGCCTCGTCGTGATGTCCGGCGGCCTGGTGGGCGAGCCCCAGGTTGTTGGCGGCCTCGGGGTAGTCGGGCCTGAGCCGGAGGGCGGCCCGGCCGCACCGAATGGCGTCGTCGAGCTGGCCGAGCGACCGGTGGATCTCGGCCATGTTCGAGTAGAAAAGCGCCTCGCCGGGCCTGAGGGCCGCGGCTCGAGCGATCAGCTCGATGGCCCTGGCGGAGTGGCCGCACTCGTGGTGCATCACGCCGAAGAAGTGCAGGGCCTCGACCTGGTCCGGCTCCCGGGTCAGCACCGCGTGATAGCGTCGAGCGGCGTCGGCATATCGCCCTTCTCGGTGCATCCTCAGGGCTTCGGTCAGCTCGGTGGTCATGGGTCTCGGTCCCGAAGGGGCCCCAGTTCGGGGACGGAATCCGGCCAGGCGCGGCGAGGCCCGGCCGATCGTCGACCGATCGCTCAATGCGCACGGGATCCTTCCGATGACTTCAAGCTAGGACATCTCCGCCCCCGGGACGACTCCGGTCGGAAAACTCCGGAGAAAAACTTCGGATCAAAGGTCGATTGATGTTCTAACTTTTCTCTGACGTCCGACTCGAATCCCCAATGCCGACGATTTGGCGGAGGACCCGCAGGGGCTGCTCGACCGGTCGTGGCCAGGAACACGTGACCCCGACTCGTCACGACATCCGGACCCCTCGATCGACTTCCACACTCCCTCAAGGACCGACTGACATGAGCACCTCGAACAAGCCCGGCGGCAAGTCCTCGACCCGGAAAGCAAATCGCCTTCGAAGGCGACCGTGGACCCGGTCGCGCCCGGTCCTGGAGATCCTCGAGGGCCGGATCGTCCTGAGCAGCTACGTGGTCACCAGCGCCTCGGGCAGCGCATCGACGGTGGGCTCACTGGGCTACGAGATCGCAGCGGCGATCTCGGCGAGCGACACGGCCGCCCAGATCAGCTTCGATTCCTCGCTGGCTGGCCAGGCGATCGGGCTCACCTCCGGGGACGCCAGCTCGAACACGACCTACGGCCCGACGGCCTACGTCATCGCGACGAACATCACGATCGACGGCTCGGGCGCGCCCGGCCTGTTGATCGATGGAGGCGGCGTGATCCGGCCGTTCGCGGTCGAGGCCGGCAATACGCTGACCCTGGAAAACCTGACCGTCAGCGATGGCCTGGCCCAGGGAAACAACGGCTCGAATTCGCAGCGAGGCGGCGGAGGCGGCGGCGGCGCCGGGATGGGTGGGGCGGTCTACAACGACGGCGGGACCTTCACGGCCGAGGGCGTCACCTTCACCAACAACATCGCCCAGGGCGGCGCCGGCGGCAACGCGACCGGCGGTACGAACGAGATCGGCGGCGCCGGGGGCAGCTTCGGGACCCAGGCCGGCGGCGCGGGCGGCATCTCCGCGACCCAGAGCTCGGGCAAGCCCGGCGCCCTCGGGGGGTTCGGGGCCGGCGGCGGAGGCGGCGGCGGCGGCGGCGCCGTGGCGCACTTCGCGGGC
>DAIDJI010000008.1 GCA_027451455.1 Planctomycetales bacterium
CTTTCGCCAGCTCGACTGCTATCTGAAGTGTGGCCATATGTACTCATCCGACGGCCAGCTCGACTACTCGGCGATGCTCGATCGTGTGAAGGTTCCGCTTCTGATGATCGCGGGTGAGGGCGACATCATCTCCGACGTCCCCTCGACCGAGATGACCTTCTATTCGATCAGCAGTCCCGACAAGACCCTGATGATCTTCGGAACGCATTATGGACAGGTGGCCGATTACGGCCACTGCGACCTCGTCTGGAGCCGGCACGCGGCCACGGAGATTTTCCCGCCGATGATCGACTGGCTCGACCAGCGCCAGCCGGGCCCACCGATCGCGGTCCGATCGACGCTGGCCTTTCCCTCGGAGCAGGCGTTATCCAGTCCCCAGGAGTGAGTCGATCGCGATCTGCGACCAGGTCTCGAACTCGTCGCGGAGGGTCCGGATCGTCTCGACCGGCAGGAACCCCGCATCGGCAAGTCCATCCTCACGCGGGTCTACCTCGGGCCGATCGAGCTCGAAGAGGTGGACGATGCCCAGATGCACCCGCCCGACCGGTGTCGAGTCGTCGTTGATCAGCCCAACCCGGCGGATCTGACCCGCGCTCCGGATCGCGACCTCTTCTTCCAGCTCGCGACGGAGCGCGGATTCGTAGGCGTCGAGAGTCCGGCCGCCCTGCGCGTCGTCCTCGGAGACATGGCCGCCGACGCCCAGCGACCGCAATCGATGCAGCCGAGCTTCCCCCTGCGACTTGCCTCTCGTGTAGCAAAACACCTGATCGCCCGACCGAAACACGACATACGGGATGATCTGCTTGAAGCTCGGATCGTCCTCGACCTCCGACCTCGGCCGGTATTCCAGAAGGTCGGGAACAAGCAGCGCCGAGAGATAGCGGTCCGCCTCTGGGGAGAACCCCTGGAACCGCCCGAGCCGGTCGAGCTCGGCCCCCGGAACAACCATCACGCGCTCATCTTTCTTCATATCAGGGGACCCATCCCGGCTTTTGTCATCCCGCGAAATCTCGACAACCCTCCATTATGACACACGCGTCTGCCCAACCCTCTCGCGAAGGAGTGGAGGAGAATCCACCGCTCCCGGCTCGACAGGCCAGGAACGCCCGACCCACCGCGTAAGACCGGAGCCATCACCCCCGTAGGAGCCGGCTCCTGCATGACGACCGCTCAAACACCCTCATCCAGCGTCTGCATCAAAAGGGAACGACAGGTTCGTCAGACTTTGGCGGAGCGGGCGCGGGTGCGGTCGGCGCGGGCGATCTTGGCGGTGCGGGTGTGGCGGGGGGCGCTGGTGTCGAGGGATTCCCCTGGGTCTTCCCGGCCGCCTTCCTGTCGGCGGCGGCCTTCTCGGTGGCCTCGCGCAGCGCCGCTTTGCGGAGCGCCTCAGCGCGAGCGGCGGCGGCGGCGACCTGGGCCTTCGCCTTCGCGTCCTTCTCGGCGCGGCCGTCCTGGAGCGCCTTCCGATACGCCCGGGCGGTCTCGTCGTCGAGGTAGCGATCGATCATCGCCTGGACCTCGTTGAACTGCATCTGGGCGGTCCGGGTGAGAATGGGGGCTCGGGTCTCCGCCTGATCGTGGGCGGCTTTCTCCTTCAACTCGGCCAGCCGTTTGGCGTACTGATCCCTTGGTGTCAGACGGTCGAATTCGCGGATCGTCTCCTCAAGCCCGTTCCAGTCCTCGCCTTCGAGTCGCGCCTTCATCCGGGCCTCCAGCCGGGCCCGAAGCGCGATCAGGTCGACGACCTCGTCGCGGATCGAGTCAACCTCGGCCTCGACAGCCACGCACTGGTTATGCGGATCGAACGGGATTGTCCGCTCCTCGGCGCTCTCGCCGGGCATGACGGGAAACTCGCGGACCGGCTCCAGATTCCCGGCCAGCAATCGGACGACGACCAGTCCATCGGCGAACCCGGCGGGCAGGACAATCCGGCCGGAGCGGTCGGTCATTCCCAGTTCCCGGGTGGCCGTCCCGGGGACCATCCGGCCGATCAGGGTGAAGCCAGCGCCCGGGAGCTTCTCCTTGAACGTGACAAACCGAAGCCGGAGCGGAACGTTCCCCGGCTTGATCCCAACAGCCGCCAGCGTATTCGGCTGAATGTACGACTGGCTCAGCGGATCGTTCAGCCCCGAAATACTCGAACACCGGCAAAGGGCCCCATCGACCGATTCCACCCGAAGGTACGACCAGGGGATGATCTTCACCACAATCTTGCCGGTTTTGGTCGAGATCAGGCGGAGCGGTTGAAAAATGGTTCCCTCGCCAACCACCCTTCCGATCGGACTCGCCGGCTCAATCGCCGAGCCCCGAACCTTGAGCAGCACCTTCCCAGCGTCCTTCCCCTCGATGAGGGCGGTCGGGCTGAACAGGTCGAGCGTGAACGAAAGCAAGGCGCGTGGCGCGTCGGCCAGAACCTCGACCGACCGTCGCTGAAACGGCCCGAGGCGACGGGTCGCGGTGTCATACTCGCGGCCGGTGAAGACCAGGCCCGACTCGCCCCTCGGTCGGTCGGCATGCACGACCCAGACCTTGTCATACGATCCGGCATCGACGGCCTTCTCAAACGCCGACGCCTGCGCAGGCGTCGCCTTTTCGAGACCCTCCAGGTCGAGGTCCAGCACCCGGCCCGAGGGCGGGGCGATCGTCACCGACCACGGACGGCCAACGAACCGGCGGGCCATCACCTGCCACTCTCGGAGCAATTCCGCGCGACGGGCCGAATCGATCCGCGACGAGGGATGGCAGGCAAGGTGAAAGATAATCCGATACGGCTGCCGCTCGATCGGCTCGGCGGCCGTCGTCGACTCGCTCGCGACGGATTCCGACGCGGGGCGCGCGGGCAGTTTCTTTGCGCTCGCGGGCCTCGGTGATTCTTCAGCCAGTAACGGGACCGTGAAGGCGATCCAGGCGATCGCGGCCAGGGCATGGCTCCGGTTCATTTGGACTTCTCCGGCTTCTGGCCGGGATCCCAGGGGTCGTGCGCAACCCACGGGGCGACCTGCCAACTTTCGATCCCATCGTAGAGCCTTGAGGCGGTCGCCCCCGGCCCCCGGAGCCGCGACCGCCAGGCGTAGTGGTCGGCAAGCTGCCAGAGCGGGATCACCGCCAGCTCGTTCCGCGACTCGCGGTCGATCTGAGAGGCGAGCCCGCGAGCTGTCGGCCACTCGCCGGCCCGCTCCAGTTGAAGGAGCAATTGAAGAATGCGGGGACTTGCCGCCGAGGCAAGGGGGTCGGCCTCGGGCGGAGCGTCATACGCCGGGCAGAGCAGGGGACCAGCCTGGCCGATCGGATCGTCACACCGTAGCACGCGATACGCGAGGTCAAACCGCCGACCAGCCCGCAGCTCGCCCTCCAGCCGCGATTCCGGCCATTCGGCCAGCTCAATCTCTACCCCCGCGATCTGAAACGCCTCCGCCAGCTTCGGCACCACGGCGCGACACTCAGGGATGGCCGGAAAGTCGAGCGTCAGGCGGATCGATCGGCCGCCCAGCTCCTTCTTCGCCGCGGCCACGAGCATCTTCGCCAGCAGAATGTCGAACGCGAGCGGCTTCACGCCCGCCGCGTCGGCAAAGCTCCCCTTCGCGAATGGGCCGTCGGCCGGCGCATCGATGTCGTTGGTCGGGTGCTTCAAAACGGTCTCTTCCAGCAACCCCTTCCGGTTGATCGCGTAAGAAAGCCCGCGACGCAGCGCCCGGTTCCGCAGGGCCGGAGTTCGTCCGTCGACCGCGAGCACGTGAACGACCGGCCTCTGATATTGACCGATCTGGATCTCGGGCGCCCCGGTCATCGCGGCGACCTGGTCCGGCGGAACGTGGTCGATCATCGTCACATCCCCGCGCCGGAGTGCGGTGACGGCCGTCTCGCCCTGCGAGAGCCGGATTTCTCGAATCCGGCGGATCGTTCCATCGCTCGCCTGATCGGACCGGGTCCGCAACTCCAGTCGGCCATCCTCCGACTGGGTGCATCCAAACGGTCCATCGGTGACGAGAATCCGACGGCTCGCCGAAAGGACGACCCGGCCGTCGACCCCCGCGTGCGCCGCCCCGACCGGTCCGAGGAGCGACGAGCCCGCCTTGAGCGGAGATTGATGCAATCGAACCTCGATGCGATCCTCGCCGCGAACCTCCGCCCGGTCGAGCAACTGGGCCCATCGAGCCTCGTAGGTCGGCGAGTGCGGGTCGGTCTGCTCGATCAGGGCCCGGGCGACGTCGGCGATCGAGACCGGACGCGAGCCGTCGGACCAGATCGGCCCGGGGCGGAGCCGGATCACCATCCGCCGGCCGAGGTCCGAGGTCTCCACCGAGGCCGCAAGTTGACCGGCCGGCTTTCCCTTCCGGGCGTTCTCGTCGTCGTCGGCGAGAATGGGCAGGTAAAGCAGCCGGACGATCCGATCGTCGGCCGGAGACTTTACCCAGGGACCCGGCGGCGAGGCCACGTCAATCACGCCGACGTCGAGCGTCGGCATCGCCCGGAACGCCTCGATGTAACGGGCCTCGACGCCCGGAAGAGTCGGCCAGATCCGTATCGCCTCGGCGAGCGCGTCGAGCCGGTCGGCCGGATCTTTCGTCTCGGCCTGCTGGAGCCGATCCGTCGCCTTCGAGACGAACCGAGACCGAAGCGCCGCGACCGAGGCTCGCTCGCCGACCACCCCTTCCAGCTCGTGCAGGACCCGCCGTCCAAGAACGTATTGACCCATCCTCACCGACCGCTCGATCCGCTTGCCGTACGCCTGCACGATCTGTTCGAGCAGACCGGGATAGTCGCGATTCCGGGCCAGCAGCTCGCGCAGGAGCCGGAGCCCGCGCTCGTCGTCGCCGTCGATCAGAGCCCGTCTGCCCTCGGTGTAGAGAACCTTGTTGACGTGATCGTCGAGCCCAGGCCAAGACGGATCTCGAGTCCTGACGCGCAGGCAGCACTCAAACGCCCGCGCGAAGTCGCGGCTCAGGATCAGCCGGTCGACCTCGTCGAGCAGAAGGTCTTCAAAGTATTCGATCTTCTTGATGCTCGTCCGCTTGACGAGAAAGTCGCGGACCTCGCTCCGACCGGCCTGAAGCAGGTGGATCTTGATGATATCACGCCCCTCGATGGTCCCCTCGTCTTCCTGCTTCTTCGGCTCCTTGCCGACCTCGATGAACGACCCGACCGGGTTCGTGGCCTCCTTCAGCCGCTTCTCTCGTTCCTTCCTCACGTCGATCAGGGGAAGCGGACGGGGGCTCACCGGCTCGACGATCACCACGCTGTTATCGATCAGCGTGATCCGGTCGAACGGCTCGGAGCGGAGCAGGTCCGAGGCTCCAATCGGACGGGGCGGCGGATCCTGTCCGGCGGCGGGCCTCGCCTCGACGGCGGGCGCGCTCAGGAGGACCATCGAGGACCAGAGGATCGAGAGCAGAGCTCGGGGCGACACGACGGGGATCCTCGCTGGAAGTGGTCAATCCGGAAGCGTTCCCGGGACGAGCGGACGGAAGGTCCCGGGGGCGATGGGAATCACGGTCCGATCCCCGGCGGCGATCGGCCCGCCGGCCGGCAGGATTCCAAGCTGTCTCTGGTCGCGCTCCGCGCCGTCGGCCCGGCTGCGGACGTGCAGAACGCCGTCGCCGGTCAGGGCGATGAGCGAGGAGCCGCGGACCATCGGGGCGCCGACGGCTTCCGACCCAAGGCCGATCGACCAGGTCTTCCGGCCGTCTCGCCCGAATGCCTGGATATTCCCCGCGCGGTCGAGGACCAGTCCGCCATCCCCCATCGAAACCGGCCGTCCGGCGATCGCCGCTTCCATCGGCCAGGCCCCGATCGGGCTCAGGTCACGCGCGGCGAGCGATCGGATTTGCCCGTCCTCGGTCGCGAGCAGAACGGCCGAGCCGATCGCGAGCGGGTCGGCGATGATCCGGCTATCGAGGGTCCGCTCGGCCTCGGCGACGAGTCTCGGCACGGGCGTGGTTCGAACCGCGAGCCGATAGACCCGCCCCACCTCGTCGGCCACGATCGCGCTCGAGGCGTCGAGGACCGAGGCCCCAAGCCATTTCCCCTGGCGGTCGCGGTCAAACTTCGGAACAAACGGCTCGGCCTTCGACCGCCCGCTCACCGGGTCGATCAGGTAGACCCGCGCGTCCTTCGCCGGAATCAGGACTCCGTCCTGCCAGGCCACCGGCTCGGCCGCCACGGGCGAGGGCAGGGTCTCCTCGCGCCATCCCTCGCGTTTGGAGGGGTCCTGGACCCAGAGACTCCCGGTATAGGGGCGCGGGACGACCACGCTGGTGGACTTGCCGCCCTCCCGATCAAACCGGAGCCGGAGCCCCGCCGGGAGCGAGAAGATCCCGCGAGGCGCCATCGAGAGGACCACGAATCCGCCGTCCGCGACTCGATCGGGACTGATGATCACCTCCCGGCCGTCGCGGCCCAGGGTCGCGAGCGCGCCGGCCGTTGGAGCCGGTGCCAGCGCGGTCGGCCAGGGCGTGCCGACGACCGTCTTCCAGACGACCTCCGCCGATTCGGGGTCCAGACCCAGGAGCGCTGTGCCTCGAAGCTCGCGGTCCTCGAACGTCGCCACAATCCTCTTGCCGGCCGATTGCAAGGGCGCCCGCGCTGGGCCGGGACCGCTCAAGGGTGTCACCTGAATCGTTCCGTGCTCGGGGTCGAGCAGGTAACGTCCCGTATGCCCCGAGGCCGACCAGAGCTCGCGCTCCGACCGGGACATCGCGAACGCCGGGCCGGTCGCGCGAGCATCCGGCGTCATCTTCGCGACCGACCGGAACGGAAGCTTGCTCCCGTACTCGCCCACGGCGAACGCCTCGAACGCCCCCCGGTCCCCGATCGCCCAGAGGAACGGCCCCGAGGCCGTCGGCGTCTGCCAGGTCCAGCCCTTCACCGGAACCTCCTGCACCGGTCGAACGTGCGCTCCATCCTCGTCGAGCAGGAGGATCTGCCAGAGACTATCCGAGAGCGTCTCGTTCCGCGGGACGATCAAATAGCGCCCCAGCATCGCCGGGGCGCACGGGATCGAGCCATCGGGATGGCCCAGGTACTCGACGGCCGCGCAACCGAGCGGGTCCCGGTTGAGGATGTAAAGAATATCCTGTCGGCCCAGCACATAAAGATGCCGGCCCGATTCGTCGCCGACCGGAGTTCGTGCCAGTGGCCGACCGAGATCCATCGTCGCCTGAAGGTCGCCCGACTCAAGCGTGAGGAAGAGCAGCTTGCCCGAGGGGAGCACCTGGACGAGCTGATTGCCGAGGACCAGCGGCGGCGAGGCGACCCGCTCGCCCACCCCGAGCCGCCAGGCGACCACTCCGTTCCGGGCGTCGAGCCGGATCAGCTCGTTGGCCCGGGCGTCGAAGGCGATCGCGGCGTCCTCGCCCGGGATCGGCTGCGGGACGAACGGCGAGGCCAGACCCAGGTCAAGCTGCCAGAGCGGAGCGCCGGTCGCGCCGTCGATCCCGTAGCCGATCCCCTCGGCCAGGGCAAAGGCGATCGACTCGCCGGCCGGTCCCGCCGCCTTGCTCGCAGGCTGGAGGCGGTCGCCCACCCGAAGAATCACTCCCGTCGCCGGACCAAGCACCTCGGTCCGGGGCCCGCGCTCACCCGGGCGCCTGGTCTCCTTCACGGTGACCGCCTTGCGGATCAGCTCGCTGGCCGAGGTCATCCGGGCGATCAACTCGCGGTCCTGCGCCAGGTCGGGATACTGCTCGACGAGCCCGTCGCGAGCGTCGTAGACGCCCAGGGCCGAGGATTCCGCCAGAGCCCGGTCCATCGCGGCGATCGCCTCCCCGCGGACCTTCGCCTTGCGAACCGCGGCCCTCGCGCGGTCCAGCTTTCCTGGAAGGGGCGACTTTGCCAGAAGTCCGGCAGCCGCCTCGCCCACGATCTCTCGATGCAGCGCGACCGACGACTCGGCCTCCGCCAGCGCCTTCGGCTCGGCCGTCCCACGCGCCCGGTCGGCCAGTCCCTCGCCGATCCGAAGAACCAGCTCGCCGAGCTCCATCTTCTCGTCACGAAACGCCTCGGAGAGCTCGCGGCCGCCCCGGCCGTACTCGTCGAGCATCTCCCGGGCGGCCTCGAGTGCCGAGGTCCAGGTCGCCCCGTTCGGAGCGACGTACTGCCGGACGTTCGCCAGCGCCCGGATCACCCGGGCCTTCGGGGCGCGGGCGTCGTCGGGGTAGTCGCGAGCGAACGCCTCGAAGTCGCGGATCGCGGTCCGGTAATCGCCGTCCTCGAAGCTCTGCATCGCCCGGTTGAACGTCCGCTCGGCGATCGTCGCCGAGATCACGTTCCGAAGCCAGAAGCCCATCCCGACCAGAACACCGAGCATCAGCACGAGGCTAACGACCAGCGGCGAGGAGATAATCCGCTCCTGACCAGGCGCCTCGTCCTGGGGGAGCCACTTTCGAAGCACCTGGCGGAACCGGCCTCGAAGCCCGATGGCCGCCTCCGGGACCGGGCTGGATCCCGATGCCTGGGTGCTGAGCCGGCCCTCGGCCAGGTCACGAGCCCAGCCCGGTTTCTCCGCGGGCATCTCCCCCGGGCGTACGTACTTCGACCGGCTTCCCTTCTCGTTCGACGGAGGACCATATCGAGCAGCCCCGGCCCCAGCACCAGCGCCGGCGCCCGCCACCGGCGGCGGGGCGACCACGGTCCGTCCCTCCTCGGCGGCGGCTCGGCTCGTCCGTCCGGCCGGCTCGGCCGACTCCTCCACCCGGAGCAGGAAGAACCGGCAGGGACCGACGACCACCTCGTCGCCGACTCCGATACTGCCGCTCGCCATCCTGTGGCCGTTGATCAGAACATACTCGGCGTCGGGCGACGCCTCGATCTTGAATCGCCCGCGCTTCCATCGAATCCGCCCGTGGACCGGGTTGATCCCCTCGCCTTCGAGGATCACCTCGCAATGCGGGCTCGAGCCAAAGAGGACCGGATGGTCTCGCTCCAGCTCGACGAACTGAACGCGGCCCTGTGCGTCGTGGACTTCCAGTGTGGCCATGCTGCGGGCTCGCCCCTAGCGCAAGGTTTCCTGCGCGATCACCTTGAAATCGTAGGAGTTCCCCGATGGGACGACCTGGAACCGTGTCTGGCGGACCTCGCTCGGCTGCCGGCCCCGATAAGCCATCTCCAGCCGGGCCAGACGGTCCTCGACACCGGTCGGGTAAAATTGGAGGATCGGCGAGCTCTCGCCTACCTCGATCCCCGCCTTCTTCAGCAGGGCCAGGTCGGAAGCTTTCCGCCCCGCTCCCTGCCAGAGAAAGTACAGCCGGTTATCCCGCCGCCCGCTCGCGTATCGCTTGGTCGGCTGGTCTCGGGAAAAGTTGGAAACGTAGGTCAACTGATCGGCCCCGGTGACGACGGCCAGCTCGACTTTCAGGGCGTCGAGCTGCCGGGCATACTCTTCGGCCGACTGGCCGGGATTGTAGATGATGCTCCATCTCTGTTCGCGAGAGAAGCCGCCATCGCCGGGGCCGAAGCCAAGCCCCGGCCCTCCGGTGCCGAGCTTCGACGACTTTCGACCGGTCGCCACCGGTCCTCCGCTCGGCATCACGGCGCCGACGTCGACCTCGGCCATGTCCTGGCTGGCGTCCTGAAGGGCGTCGAGAAGCGAGGCCGGCGTCTGCTGGAGCGAGGGCTCCTCGAAATCGGTCGCTTCCTCGGTATTGTTCGAGGCAAACGCGGTCGCCTCGGCGCCGGTGACCTCGATCTTCTCGATCGAGCCGGACGTTCCCTCGGGGCTCCCGCCGCCGCCACCGCCGATGTCGATGATCTGCAACGGGGGCGTCACTCGCGAGGCAAACGCCTGGTTGCTCAGGTAGATGAGCGTCAGCCAGCCGACCACGAGGAACGCCCCGAGGACGGTCGCCATCAGCATCGACGTGACCCGGTCGTAGGCCGACTCGCCCCGAACGCGGGCCTCGGCCGTCGTGGACGGCTCGGCCTTCGCCGGTTGGCGGGCTTCCGGGGCGGCTCGCGGATCGACCCGGCTCATGGCTGCGGCCTCCCCTCGGCGGACGGCCGGCGCTCGGCTTTCTCCTCATCAAGGTCGAGCGGCCGGATCGCGGTGAACCAGTCGTTCCATCGGGCCGCCGCCGCTTTTCGCTGCTCGGGCGTCGAGGGTGAGGGCGGTCCCAGGCCCTCGATCTTCCGGCTGATCATCTCCAGACCCAGCCGGGCCGAGTTCACCACGTCCTCGTCCGGGTCCTCGATCGCCTGGATCAGCGAGGGAACGACGTCCATATCACCGGTATGGGCGAGCGCCCAGGCGGCCACCCGGCGGATGCCCGGGTCGCGGTCGCCGAGCATCTTTCGGAACCGGGCCTTGTACGGTCGAAGGCTCGATGGACCCTCGCGATAATACCGATCGACCAGCCCGGCCGCGGCGGCGTCGGCCTGATCGGCACGCGGATCCTCGAGCACCGAGAGCATCCCCTCGATCGCCCCGTTCATCGGCCGGCTGACGACCCGGCCCCCCGCGATTGTCATCGAGGTCAGGTCCTTCGGCAATCCTCGACCGCCGAGCAGTGTCCCCGCCCCCAGCCGCTCGATCTGGATACGGCGGATGGTCTTCGCCGTCGATTTCGTGATGAAGAGGACGGCCCACGCCGTGTTCGGCTCGACCCCGTGGGCCGAGTTCCACGAGCCATCGGCCTGCTGGCTCGATCGGATGAAGGCGGCTCCCCGCTGATACCAGTCGAGCCGGCCGAGCGTCTGCCGGTCGGCCAGGGCTCCGATTCGCTCGATCCCGTAAAGCATGTAATACGGCGAGGCCCCCGAGAGCGGCGGGTTGGTCGTGAAATGAGCCGAGAGCCACGAGATCCCCCGTCGGCTCGCCTGCTCGAACTCGGCCTCCTTGATGCTCGGCTTGAAGTCGCTGCCGGACTCCGCGGTGAGCCGGATCAGGAGCGGGCTGACCTCCCGATGCGCCTGGCGATAGGGTTCGAGCTGGCGACGACAGATGAGCAGGCTACCGAGCGCCGCGGCGGTCATCGAGCAGGTCTCGCTGGCGTTGCCGCCCGACTCGTCGGGGTGGTAACACCATCCGCCGTCGCCCCTCTGGGTCGAGATCAGCCAAGAGGCCAGCCGCTCCCAGTTCGAGGGGTGGACCGCGACGCCGCAGTTCTCCGCTTCCCAGAGACCAAGAATCCCGTACTGGGTGATCGAGGTGTCGCCGTTGGTCCGGTTGCTGTAGTCCCACGTCCCGTTGGCGTTCTGGTTTGCGGTCAGATACGAGGCGATGAGCGCCAGGTAGCCGCGATTGGCGACCGGGTCCTCGGTGGCGAGGGCCATCGCGCAGGCGCCGGCCTCGTAGGTCCCCACTCCGCTCTGTCGCTCGGGGACGAATTCGCTGCTGGTGAACCGCGATCGGACCTTCGCCATGCAGGCGGCCACCCCGGGGTCGGTCGCCGGGACCTCGGCCTTGAGCATCGCCAGCGCCATCAGGGCCGACTCGCCGAGTCCCTGCGTCCCCGCGCGCGACCGCATGTACTGGATCGCCCGCTGAACGGCCGCGTCCTGATCGGCCCGTGCCGGGATGCCGAGGCCGGTCGCGAGGATTCCGCAGAGCAGGGCGATCGCGGCCCGCTTCTCGCTCTTCCCGATCATCGTCGTGAAGCCCCGTATACCCGGTCGTACGGCCGACGCGCGACGCACCGTAGTCCCCTCATTCCCTCGTCCCTTAACGATTGTAGCCACGCGGACCGGAATTGCGAACGGAATGCGGCTGGATTGTGGCGGGGTCGCGTGTTACAAACAAGGGTCGAGCGGCCCGCGGGTGGGTCGCGGCCTACACGACCAGACTGTACCGCAGGGGGCCGGACCTCTCCTCTCCGCCGGCCTCCGATCGCGTGTCAGCCCGTCCGGCGGCGCGCGCCTGCGGGTCGGCCCGATCCGTCTCCACCGGCGCGGGCCCGGTCTTCACGCTCACCCTGCCCATTGGGCTGGGGGCTCTATGCTAGCGCCCCATGTTTCCGAAGACGCCGCTCTGTTCGGGCGATATCGCCTGGCCGCCTACGACGAGATGTTCGATCCACACGGTCGACCACGGTCGCACTATCGCGCCCTCCACGAGCGGCTCGTCCGGCTCGGCCCCGAGGAACTCGACCGACGGCATCGCCTCGCCGACCTCTCGATGCGGCAGCAGGGGATCACGTTCACGGTCTACGGCCGCCATCAGGGTGTCGAACGCATCATCCCGTTCGACCCGATCCCTCGCCTCGTTGACGCCGACGAGTGGTTGACCATCGAGCGCGGGCTCCAGCAGCGAGTCCGGGCCCTGAACCTCTTCATCCGTGATGTCTATCACGACCGGAAAATCCTTCGCGACCGCGTCGTCCCGCCCGATCTGGTCTTCGGCGCCTCGGGCTACCGGCGCGAGTGTGTCGGGCTTCGGGTCCCGCGTGACGTCTACATGCACGTCTCCGGGATCGACCTGATCCGGGGCGAGGACGGCCGCTTCCTCGTCCTGGAGGACAACTGCCGCACCCCCTCGGGCGTCAGCTATGTCCTCAAGAACCGGCAGGTGATGAAGCAGGTCTTCCCGGCCCTCTTTGAGCAGCATAACGTTCGCCCGGTCGACGACTACACCGACGGCCTCCTGGCGATGCTCCGATGGATCGCCCCGCCAGGATGCGACGACCCGGCCATCGTCGTCCTGACGCCAGGCGTCCACAACTCGGCTTATTACGAACACAGCTTCCTCGCCCGGCAGATGGGCGTCGAACTGGTCGAGGGGCGCGACCTGGTCCTCGACCGCGGCCAGGTCTTCCGGCGGACGACCCGGGGCCTTCAGCGGGTCGACGTGATCTACCGACGGATCGACGACGACTTCCTCGACCCACTCACGTTCCGAACCGACAGCCTCCTGGGCGTCCCGGGGCTGATCGCCGCCTATCACGCCGGGAACATCGGACTCGCCAATGCCCTCGGTACCGGCGTGGCTGACGACAAGGGAATTTATCCGTTCGTCCCGGATATCATCCAGTACTACCTCGGCGAGGAGCCGATCCTGGCGAATGTCGAGACCTTCCGTCCCCTGGTCCCCTCGCATCGACAGCACATTCTGGCGAACCTCGAGAGCCTGGTCGTCAAGGCGGTCGACGCCTCCGGCGGGTACGGGATGCTGATCGGGCCAGCCTCCACCCGCGAGCAGCGCGAGGAATTCGCCCGCAAGATCGAGCAGAACCCGCGCGGCTACATCGCGCAGCCGACCATCCAGCTTAGCCGGCATCCCACCTTCATCGACGGACACCTCGACGGCCGCCACGTCGACCTCCGCCCGTTCGTCCTCTACGGCGAGGAAATCCACGTGCTCCCCGGCGGTCTGACCCGCGTGGCTCTCCCCGAGGGAAGCCTCGTCGTCAACAGCTCTCAGGGGGGCGGGACAAAGGATACCTGGGTCCTGAGAGGCGCTGAGCATGCTTAGCCGGGTCGCAGAGAGCCTCTTCTGGACCAGCCGATACATCGAGCGCGCCGAAAACGTCGCCCGACTGCTCGACATCGGCCTCAACCTGGAACTTGACGCCGGCGTCCAGGCCGGCCCCGGCGACTCCTCGCCCGTTGAACTGGCCCTGAGCATCCTCGCCTCGCGCGAGTCCTTCCAGGCCGGACGCCCAGGCGCCGACCGGACAGCCGTCCTCGAGTTTCTCACGTTCGACCGCCGAAGCCCGCAATCGATCCTCGGCATGATCTCCCGGGCCCGAGAAAACGCCCGAAGCACCCAGGAAGTGATCGGCGTCGACGTCTGGCGGCAAATCAACCGCCTGTACCTTTACCTGGGCAGCCAGCGAGCCCGACGACGCTTCGTCGCCAGCCCCTCGGGCTTTTACACGACGATCAAGGAGTCGTGCATCCTCTTCGAGGGCCTGATCCAGAACACACTCCCGAGAGACGAGGTCTACCACTTCCTCCAACTGGGTCGCTATCTCGAACGGGTGGACATCATGGGGCGGATCCTCCACGCGAGGTGCCAGGCCACCAGCGTGCCCGCCGACCCCGCCTCCGGCGAGACCGGGCTGGATCTCGTCCGATGGACGGGCCTTCTCCGCAGTTGCTCCGCCTACGGTGCCTACCTCCGATCCGAGCGCGACCGGATCGAGCCGGTCGGCGTGATCCGGTTCCTGGTCCTCGATCCCGACTTCCCCCGCGCCATCCGGTTCTGTGTCGCCCGATGCCGCGAATCGCTCAAGGAGATCGTCGGAGGCGACGACGACGAGGTCGCCAGCTCGGCCGAACGCCTCCTCGGACGCCTCGAAAGCGAACTCCGCTACATCGACGTCGCCGAAATCTTCGACCGCGGCCTCCTCCCGTTCCTCGACGGCATCCAGACCACCTGTCAACGCGTCGGCGAGGAGATCCATCGCACCTTTTTCCTGGTCTGAGCCAGCCTGGCCCTTACCCCGGGCCACTGAGATTCCCGATTCCGAATTCCAGATTCCCGAAAGCGATCTATCGTAAAGCAAGGTTGAAAGAAAATTTGTTCATTCAGTGTGGCGCCTATTCTTTCAAAATTCGTCGAATCTCGAATCTTGGATTTGCCTGCATTCTCTGGTTTTCTGGAATCTGGAATTTGAAATAAGGAATCCCGAATCCGAAAACACGACTTCCTCCATCCCTCACCATCGAGCCGAAACCATGCTCCTCCGCGTCCAGCACGAGACCCGGTTGTCCTACACGGAACCTGTTTCCGAGACGGTGTTCGAGGTCCGGATGTCGCCGCCTTCGGACGAGGACCAGACGAACCTCGGCTACCACCTGAGCACGTCGCCTCCTGCGCCCGTGACGGTCTATCGTGATGGTTTTGGCAACCGGGTCGACCTCTTCAACATCCTGACATCCTATCGCGAGTTGCTCATTCGATCGTCATCGATCGTCCGGACGCATCGGGCGGCTGAGGCGTCGCGGAAGCGGCTCATCGAGACGCGGTTCCTGCCCGAGAGCGACGCCTTCCGGGGCGCCTCGACGATCGAGTATCTCCAGCAGAGTCCGCTGGTGAAGCACGGGCCCGAGGTGGATTCCTTCCTCGATTCTCTGCCGTCGCCGGAGGGCTCGGTTGCCGAGGTCTCCCTCCGGCTGATGGAGGCGGTGCGCCTCCGTCTGATCTATGAGAAGACGGTGACGACGGCGAGAACGCCGGTGGCCGAGGCGCTCCGGCTCGGACGGGGAGTCTGCCAGGATTTCGCTCACCTCTTCCTGGCCGCTGCGCGGGGGATTGGGCTCCCGTCCCGGTACGTGAGTGGATACGTCCACCAGCCGGGCGAGCTGGCGACCCACGCCTGGTGCCAGGTCTGGGACGGCCGGGGCGGTTGGATTGACCTCGACCCGACCCACGGCATGTTCCCCGCCGACGATTACGTCAAGATCGGGATCGGCCGGGACTACTCCGACGTCCCGCCGAACCGGGGCGTCTGGAAGGGCCGAGGCCAGGAGTCGATCGCGGTCAGCGTGAAGGTCGAGGCGATTGAGCGCGTTCCGCCCGACTGGGGCGAGTGGTCGACCACCCAGTCTCCCTGGTCCTCGGGTGCCTGGCTCCAGTCGCAACGACAGGGACGAAAGGGGAAGGCGGCCCAGCCCTCCTCCTACCGCCAGCAACAGGGCCAGCAACAGCAAGAGCCGGTCATCCGTTTCCGGCCGGAGGCTTGATCGGCCGGACCCGGACGTTCCGGAAGGCGACCGGCCCGTGATCGCCCTGCAAGAAGAGGGGGCCCTCGGCCACTTCCTTGTCGTGCCAGGCGTGACCGGTCGGTGTCTTCAGCGGCACGTTTTCATGGATGAGTTGCCCGTTGAGCACCGCCCGGACGAGCCGGGCGTCCTCGGTCTTCTTTCCGGACGCGTCGAATCGAGGGGCCTGAAAAACGGCGTCGAGCGTCTGCCACTCGCCGGGTGGTCGGGCGGCGTTCACGCGCGGGGCAATCCCCTCGTCGAGATATCGATAGCGGGGGAGGAGTTCGGCCCTCGGGTAAACCCCGCCGCAATGCTTGCCGGTCGGCTGGGCGACACCATAACTATCGAGGATCTGGATTTCATAGAGCCCCTGGAACTTCACGCCCGAGTTCGACCCCTTCGGCACCAGGAATTCGAGATGAAGCTCGATGTCGCCGAATCGCTCGCGGGTGACAAGGTTCCGGGCCCGGCCGACCCGCCCGGTGACCAAGACTCCACGTCCCTCGACCGGGACGAGTTTCTTCGGGTTCGACGGGTCGATCCGGGCGTCTCCGGCCTCTGACCAGCCGGCGGCCGGGGCACGCCAGGCTTCGAAGGGCTTTTCTCCGGTGAGTGCGATCCAGCCGTCCTCGTCGGCGGCGAGACTCGGAGCGCCCAGCTCGAGTGCGGCGGCAAGGGCCATCAGGAACCGCTTCATCAGAATTCTCTCCCCGGTGCGGATTCAGACGGGATCTTCCGACTCTGATGGTAAGAAGCGCAGGGTTTCGGGGCAACGAGGCAGAGGCGATTTGCTCCGAGGCCCGCCATCGCGTAAGCTGAATTCTCTCTCGAACACCCACCGGAGTGACAACATGCCTGGCCCTCTCCTTGGCCTGATCCCCGCCACTCACACCCCGTTCGATGCCGACGGGCGCCTCGACCTCGCCGCTGTCCCCCGGCAGGCCGAGCTCTTCCGCGAGTCGGGGATCGCCGCCGTTTTCGTGGCCGGTACCACCGGCGAATGGGCCTCGATGACGGTCCACGAGCGAATGGCCCTCTGCGACCGATGGACCGGGGTCGCCGGCGATTCGCTCTCGGTCGCCGTCCACGTCGGCCACCATTGCCAGTCCGAGGCCGTCGCGCTCGCGAAACACGCGAAGGAGTCGGGCGCTTCGGCCATCGCGGCGGTGGCCCCGAGCTATTACCGACCCGCCACCGCTGCCGACCTCGTCGACTTCCTCGCTCCGATCGCCGAGGCCGCCGGTCCGCTCCCGTTTTATTACTATGAGATCCCGATGATGACCGGGTCGAAGCTCCTCACCTCGGAGGTGCTCCGCGAGGCCCAGGCGCGGATTCCGACCCTCCGCGGGATGAAGTACTCGCACGGCGATCTGATCGACCTTCAGGAGTGCGTCCAGTCCGACGGCGGCTCGCTCGACGTTCTCTTCGGGATGGACGACTACCTGACGGCGGGTCTCTCGATGGGCGTCCGCGGGGCGATCGGGGCGACGTACAACTTCGCCGCTCGCCACTTCCAGGGGTTGATCCGATCGTTCGAGGCCGGCGACCTCAAGGCGGCCCGGGAGAAGCAGTACGCGGCGGTTCGCCTGGTAAAGGTCCTCGGGCGTTACGGGTTCTTCCCGGCCTCGAAGGCCGTGATGGGAATGATCGGCGCCGACTGCGGACCGGTCCGTCCCCCACTCCGCCCGCTCGGCCGCGACGAGACCGCCGCCCTCGCGAGGGAGCTGAAAACCCTCGAAATCCTCGATCGACCCCTTCGAGTTCTGGATTGAAGCTTGACTTTGGGGGCCGACGACCCCAAGATAGTATCTCTTCCAGAACGAAGGAATGAAACCCGCGCCGGAGTGGCGGAATTGGCAGACGCGCCAGCTTGAGGGGCTGGTGAGCTAACCATGCTCGTGCAGGTTCAAGTCCTGTCTCCGGCATTCTCTCCACGTTTCTCCCCGCAACGGGGTCTCCACCATGGTCGGACGTTCGATGGACCGACGCGAGGCCATGCGCCTCGGGCTGGCCGGTTTGGTCGGCGGCGGGACCTCCGCCTCGGTCCCAGGGCTCCTCGAAGCCAGGCCGCCCGCTGCCCCGGTGATCGCGATCAACGTCCTGCTCGACGAGCCGATCGGCCGGATCGAGCCCGCCATCTACAGCCAGTTTGCCGAGCATATCGGCGGCGTGATCTACGACGGCATCTGGGTTGGCCGCGACTCGAAGATCGAGAACGTCGGCGGGATTCGGCGGTCCATCATCGACCATCTGAAACGGATCGGTCCGGTCGTCGTCCGATGGCCGGGCGGCTGCTTTGCCGACCGATACCACTGGCGAGACGGGATCGGCCCCGTCGATCGACGCCCCAGACGCTTTGGCCGATGGCGTGAGGAAACCGAGACCAACCAGTTCGGCACCCACGAGTTCCTCGAATTTTGCCGGCTTTCCAAGGTCCAGCCCTACCTCGCCGCGAACGTCGGCACAGGCTCGCCCGAGGAATTCCAGCAGTGGGTCGAATATTGCAACGCGCCCGCCGGCTCGACCACCCTGGCCGACGAGCGAGCGGCCAACGGACACCCCGAGCCCTTCCAGGTCAAGTTCTGGGGCGTCGGCAATGAGAGCTGGGGATGCGGCGGTAACTTCATCCCCGAGGACTACTGTAGCGCCTATCGTCGGTTCGTCGAGTGGGTTCCGAGTTACCAGACGCCTCCGTTCCTGATCGCGGCCGGACCCAACAGCAACGACCTCGACTGGACCCGTCGCTTCTTCACCCGATGGGCCGACGGCAGCCGCGCCAAAATCCACGGATGGGCTCCCCATTACTACTGCGGGACGACCGGCCACGCGCTGAAGTTCAGCGTCGATCAGTGGTACGAGCAACTGCACCGGGCCAGCGTGATGGAGTCGCTCATCAAGGACCAGTGGACCGTGATGGGCGAGTTTGACCGCAATCATCAGGTCCGGCTGGTGATCGACGAGTGGGGAAGCTGGCACCCGCCCGGAACCGAGATCAACCCGCGACACCTCTTCGAGCAGATGGGGACCCTCCGCGACGCGATGGTCGCTGCGCTCTCACTGGATACATTCAACCGCCACGCCGAGAAGGTCCGGATGGCGAACATCGCGCAGCTCGTGAACAACCTCCACTCGCTCTTCCTGGCCGATGGCGACCGGTTCGTCTGCACGCCGACGTTCCACGTCTACGAGATGTATCGACCCCACCAGAATGCAAAGGCCGTCCGGATCGACGTTCAGGCTCCCGACGTCCCGTTCCGGATCAAGAAACGATCCGAGCGGATCGCGCAGATCGCCGGATCGGCCTCAAGGACCGACGACGGTCGGGCGGTCGTGACCCTCTCGCACCTCCACGCGACCGAACCGGCCGAGGTTGTGATCCGGCTCCACGGCGCCCGGGCCCGAGAGATCCGGCACAAGGTTTTGACGCACGCCGATCTGAACGCGCACAACACATTCGAACATCCCGACGCGGTCGTCCCCCGATCGAGCCGTCGAGAGGTGCACGGCGAGGAGATCCGGCTGACGCTCGCGCCCGCCTCGATCCACGCGCTGGAGATCCCGCTCGGCTGAGCCGGGATCGAAACCCGGAACCGAATCCCCAACAGCCCCCGCCGGAATGCCCTCCGATAACGGGTGCTCGCTCGTCGTTCCCTTCATCCGATAATCGGGTCGCGGCGCTTCCAAAAATCTTTTTGAAGCAAATTTGCTGATTCCTGCGATGCACCCTTGACTCGCCAATTCGGCCCATGTAATTTCACCTCTTCCGACCAGATCCCGTTGCGAGCGGACTGAGGTCGTGAACCAGGCCATGTCGCTCGGTAGTGGGGCGCCCATTCGGGACGCCTCGATGATCGAGACAACGTCCGACACCACTTCTCGACGGGGGGTTTTCATGAAAGGCCCAACCGATCCACGGTCCAGGCTGCGCGCATTCACACTGATCGAATTGCTGGTCGTGATCGCGATCATCGCGGTCCTGATCGCACTGCTTCTTCCCGCGGTCCAGGCGGCCCGCGAGGCGGCCCGCCGCGCCCAGTGCACAAACAACCTCAAGCAGATCGGGTTGGCGTGCCACAACTACGTCGACGTCAACAGTAGCTTCCCGTCGCAGATTGCCGGCTACAACTACAACGGTGGGTGCGCCTGGTTCGGAAACTCGGATTACCGGACGAGCTGGCTCGTCCAGATTTTACCGCAGATGGATCAATCCCCTCTGTTCAACTCGTACAACTTCACAGGCGACCGGGCAGAATACTCGTGGAACAACGTCACGGTGATTGGGCTGCCGCTGAGTGTCGTGACGTGTCCGAGCTACCCTGGTCCGATGCTCCAGCAAGGGCAATCCGACTGGAACAGTTACGCGGGGTCGGAGACCGCCTCCATGGCGCAGTGGTACATCGCCGGAACCTGCTACAAGGGGAGCATGGGCGACAACACAACGGGGATCTGGCCCGGATCGACGAACACGCTCGGCGATTGCTCGAACAACCAGCCGACCGCGACCGGCATCTTCTGGCGGGCCCAGATGCTCGTCACCATTCAGGCGGTGACCGATGGCCTGAGCAACACGATGCTGGCCGGTGAGGCGATGCCCAACATGTGCAACTGGAACGCCTGGACCGAGAGCAACTCGTCGGTGGCCACCACCTCGATTCCGATGAACCAGCAGACGAATCTGAATCGGAAGGCCTGGAACTACTGCTTCGGATTCCGGAGCCAGCACCCCGGCGGGATGAACGCCGCCCTCTGCGACGGCTCGGTTCGGTTCCTCAAGATGAGCATCAATCAAAACATCTACCGGGCCGTCAGCACGCGGGCCAAGGGAGAGGTGATCAGCAGCGACTCGTACTGATCACGTACGCGAGCCGGGCCGGTCGGGTGGCCTGCTCAACGACTCTCATCCGACCGGCAAGCTTCGCACAGACCCTCGGAGGAAGACACCGTGGACCGATATTCGCCCAGGAACTGGCAACCCATCTCGTCCTTCAAGGCTCCCGGTCTGGAGATCTTCCCAGGGCTCCGTGACCTGGTCCTCGTCATCGTCACGGTGGCCTTGATCCTCGGGACCATGGCGGGATGTTCGGAATCGATCGATCGCCCAAAGACCTTCCCGGTCAGCGGGAAGGTGACGTACAAGGGCCAGCCGGTGACCAGGGGAACCATCACCTTCCAGCCGGATCAGGGTCAGGCCGCTGTCGCCGAGATCCAGTCCGACGGCACCTACCACCTCAGTACCTTCGGTGAAGCCGACGGCGCGGCCGCCGGCCATTATCGAGTCTACGTCATCTCCAACACCGCCGATCCCAACCTGATGCCCGGCTCAAGCCCCGGCTGGAAACCGCCCAAGGATCTGGTTCCAGCCAAGTACGGGAAGGCAGAGACTTCCGGGCTGGAGACCACAGTCAGCGATGGGAAGAAAGAATATGATTTTAATTTGCAGTAAAGAGATAAAGACGAAGAAGGAGAATCCGTAAATCACCGAGACCACTCCTATCCCGCCCAGGTGCGAGAGATCCGCCACCACGGTTTCTCCCACACCGATCTCCACGCGCACCACACCTTCAAGAATCCCGACGCGGTTGTCCCCCAACTGTCTCGGAAGCCGTTGCGGAGCGCAACGATTCCCTGGGCGACGCTCGCCCAGTGACACGGCCATGACAGGGTTCTCTGCGACTCGCACGCCCAGAGCACCCGAGGAGGGGCGAGCGGGACGCCGGGAACGGTCTTCAGCCAGCGGATCGAAGCTCGCCGAAAAAACGATGCCCGTTCCGTCCGAAACAGACATAAAGATCTCAATTCGGCTCTGGCCCTCCCTTGATCCGGCCCATGAGTCTTCCCTTCGTTCTCACCGTCGGAAAGGACGTTCTATGATACCCATGTCTCTAGCCTTCGATCTTGCCGTACGAACAGCAAGTCCTTGAGTTTGGACGTCGACGCAGGCACCCCGGGCCGAGGACCATGCGCCGGCCTGGAGCAGGGGACGACGCGGATCGGCAACGAAGGCTCTTCCACCCTCGGAATATTCCAGCCAACGGGAAGGGCTGCGTCACCATGCGTCAAAAGAAGCGTCGGAACGTCGATTTTCCGGTCCGCCGGATCGAGAGCCTGGAAGAACGCCAATTACTGAGCGCGACCTCAGAGAGCCTCCAGCAGATCCTGCTTCTGCGGTCATTCGGGATTCCGACGGCGGCCCCTTCGCACGCACCCTCCCCGTTGGTAGGCGGGCACACAGCGCTTGCCGTCAGCCATCGACCCTTGCATACCCAATCGGTCAAGGTGGTTGCGCATCACGGGCATGTCGCCGCGGTCAATGCCAACCTCGTCTCGGTCACTCCCGCCTCGTTCAACCTCTCGTTCCGCGCCAGTCTCCCCGCGATCGCCAACGGCCGGGCCACGGTCCACTTCAAGATCTACAGCCAGGCGCAGGGCGGCACGCCCCTGTTTTCCGAGACAGAGCGCGTGACCGTGCAAAACCACGGCTTCTCGACCCTGGTCGGGGCCTATACGTCGGGTGGCATTCCGTGGAGCATCTTCGCGCAGAACCCGAACGTTTACATCGCCTACACGACGGCCGCCCGGCCCAACGTCGAGATTGGGCCGCGGACACCCGTCAATGTGAATCAGGCGATGGGTCCCCAGGGCCCGACCGGCCCCATGGGCCCGCACGGTCCAACGGGAGCCACCGGCGCGACGGGCCCCATGGGCCCGGCGGGAGCCACCGGCGCGACGGGTCCGGTCGGTCCGACGGGAGCCACCGGCGCGACGGGTCCGGTCGGTCCGACGGGAGCCATGGGTACAACGGGTCCCGCCGGACCGACGGGTCCCACGGGACCGACTGGACCGACGGGTCCCGCGGGACCGACCGGACCGGCTGGTGCTGGCACGATCATCCCGTTTTCCTCGGGCGCTGATGGAACGATGACCACGATTGCCGGCGGCCTATCAGGGATCGGCGAACTCGTCGGTTTTGGAAACTCAGCGCAAACGACTTCCAATGTCGGAGCGACGATTGACCTTACGGGCGGGTCTGGGGTCAATCTCGACGAGGCCTTCTCGGTACCGCGCAACGGCACCATCACCTCCATCTCTGCCTTCTTCAGCACGACCTCGGCGCTCTCTCTGATCGGCACCACCGTGACCGTCACCGCCCAGCTTTATGAGTCGACGACGCCCGACAACACCTTCACGCCGATTGCGGGTGCCCTGGTCACCCTGGCGCCGGCGCTCACGGGAGTTCTGGCGATTGGGACGGTCAGTAACGGCATCATGACCGGCCTGAGTATTCCGGTGACCGCGCAGACCCGGCTGCTGATGGTTTACTCGAGCACGGCCTCGGGACTTTCCTTGATCAACACCGTTTCCGGTTACATGAGTGGCGGGGTGGATATCTCCTGATCCTGTCCCTCGAAATGGGGACAGGAGCCTCCGCTGCGCTCCGGAGCCCGTCCCCGTTTCCCGGGGTGTCCGAGAAGGATCACGCCCTGCGGTTTCCGGGTCGGGTCAACGGGGACTGGCTCCGGTCGTCCGCGACCGGTCCCTCTCCCCTTCACGCGACCATATTTCCGCTGGCTGAAAGCACCGGGCTTTGAACCTCAGTTCTTTGGGGAGCGAAGCGCGGCCCGCGCCGCATAATAGCCGCAGAGGCCG
>DAIDJI010000009.1 GCA_027451455.1 Planctomycetales bacterium
AGCGGCTCTGCATCGCGCGCACGCTCGCCGTTGAGCCCGAGGTCATCCTGATGGACGAACCCTGCTCGGCCCTCGACCCGATCTCGACCGCCCGCGTCGAGGATCTGATGGACGATCTGAAGAAGGATTACACCATCGTCATCGTCACGCACAACATGCAGCAGGCCCGTCGTGTGAGCGACATGACCGCCTGCCTGATGCTCGACGATTCCTCAACGGAAGGCCATCGGACCGGCATCCTCGCCGAGTTTAGCCCGACCAATCTCCTGTTTACCAACCCCAAGGACAAACGCACCGAGGCCTACATCACCGGTCGAATCGGCTGACGCCTCGGTCCGCCTCACCCTTGCCCCCCTCGGATATTCTCCGTACCCTCAAACCGATGGCCCGTCGGCCCGTAGCCTCCGTCCGCCTGCACCGCTGAGGTTCCCATGCCCGCCTCTTCGCGTCCGCGCCTCTTGATTGGGATCGCGATCGCCGGACTTCTCGTCGCCACCCTCGACTCGGCCCACGCCGATCAGCCCGGCAAGCCTCGATACCTGGAGCGCTGGGTTTATTGCAGCACGAACCTCCAGGTCGACCGCTCGGTCCAGGAGACCATCGCGCGGATCATTCGCGCGAAAAGCGCCGGCTACACCACGATGCTGCTCGCCGATTACAAGCTCCAGATCCTCGACCGCGTCCCCGACTTTTACTTCCGGAACGTCGAGAAGGTGAGGCAGGCGGCCGATCGCGCGGGGATCGAGCTGGTGCCGGCGGTCTTCCCGATCGGATACAGCAACGGACTTCTGTCGCACGACCCGAATCTCGCCGAGGGCCTTCCGGTCGTCGACCAGCCGTTCGTGATCCGCCGTCGAAAGGATGCACCTGGGCTGGAAGCGGTCCTCGACGCGAGCGACTCGCCCCGTCTCCCGAATGGCGACCTGGAAAAGGCACGAGGCGATCGGTTCGAGGGCTTCACCTTCCAGGACAATCCCGGGGTTGCGACGTTCGCGGATCGCCAGGTCGCCCATCACGGAAAGGTCTCCTGTCGGATCGAGCCGGCCGGGAACGGCCAGCCGCGCGAGTCGACCAACTCCCGGTTGATGGTGCGCGTCCGGGTCCGGCCGAGGACGGCCTACCGCCTCTCGTGCTGGGCGCGGACACGGGATCTTGGGCCCGCCGGCGCTTTTCGGATGCTCGCCCTCGGTTCTGGAGGCCGCCAACTGACCTTCCAGGAAGGTTGGCTCGGTCCAAACGAGGAATGGAAGAAAATCGAGACGGTTTTCAATAGCCTCGACCAGACCGAGGTGAACCTCTACCTGGGTCTCTGGGAGACCGGCCCGGGGAAGCTCTGGCTCGACGAGATTCGGATCGACGAAGTTCCGCTGATCAACGTCCTTAGGCGCCCGGGGTGCCCGATCTCGGTCCGGTCGGTCGACGGCCGGACAAGCTACCGCGAAGGGGCGGATTTCGAGCCCGTGGTCGACCGGGCCCTTGGGACCCTCCCATGGGCCGGAGAGTATGAGTTTGACCATCCAGGGGCCCGCGTCCTGATCCGATCGGGATCAAAACTCCGCGAAGGCGACCGGCTCCAGGTGAGCTGGTATCACCCGGTCATCACGGTCGGATCGCAGGTGATGTGCTGCCTGAGCGAGCCGAAGGTCGAGGAGCTGCTCCTCGACCAGGCGCGTCGCGTCAACCAGCTTCTCCGGCCGCGTACGTTCTTCATGTCGCACGACGAGATCCGCGTCGCGAATGGGTGCCGGGCGTGCCGCGATCGCGGCCTTACCCCGGGCCAGCTCCTCGCCGAGAACACAAGGCGATGCGTTCGTATCCTCCAATCGGTCAACCCAGGAGCCCGGGTCGTCGTCTGGTCGGACATGTTCGATCCCCACCATAACGCCATTGATCATTACTACCTCGTCAATGGGACGTTGCGCGGCTCGTGGGAGGGATTGCCGAAGGACGTGATTGTCGCAAACTGGAACAGGGGCCATGCTCGCGAGAGCCTCCGGTTCTTCGAGGGAAGAGGCCATCGCCAGATCATCGCCGGCTATTACGACGCCGACGACCTCTCGAACTTCCGCGACTGGGATGCAGCGGCGCAGGGCCTCACCCAGGTTATCGGTTTTATGTACACAACCTGGTCCCATCGGTACGACCAGCTCGAGGCCTATGGCTCGGCGATCGCCGCATCGCGGCGGTAGGGGATCTTCGATTCAGGTCCTCAAGGAGAGATCATGCGGGACGGCCGGTCCAAGATCGATGACTTCATCCAGTCCCAGGCCGAGCGATGGATTGCGATTCGACGTCACCTGCACGCCCATCCGGAACTCAGTCGTGAGGAATTTGAGACGACCAGGTATCTCGCCCAGTTACTCCGCGAGGCCGGACTTCGAGTCGAGGTCGCCCCGACCGGCCGCGGGCTCATCGCCGAGCCGGAAGGGCTGGGCGACCTCCCTCGCCTCGCCTTCCGCGCGGATATCGACGCACTTCCCATCCCCGATGCCAAGTCGGTCGCCTATCGCTCTTGTCGAGCGGGCGTGATGCACGCCTGCGGCCACGACGCCCACGCGACCATGGCCGTCGCCGCTGCCCTGGCCCTCCACGAGGCCCGCGACGACTTCAGCCCGCCGATCGCCTGGCGCGCCATTTTTCAGCCCTCCGAGGAGGTCAGCGAGGGCGCCGATGAGATGATCGCGGCCGGGGCTCTCAACTCGGTCCACTCCATCATCGCGCTGCACGTCGATCCCGAGCGGACCGTTGGCAGGATCGGATACCGGATCGGTCCCCTGACGGCCGCCTGCCAGGAGATCCGCGTCCTGGTCCGGGGCGTCGGTGGACACGCGGCCCGTCCCCACCTGGCGATCGACCCGATCGCGGCCGCCTCCCAGTTCGTGACGACGCTCTACCAGGTGATCCCTCGATCCGTCGATGCCCGCGACGCCAGCGTCGTCACCTTCGGCTGCATTCGAGGGGGCGCCGGGCCGAACGTGATCCCCGAGGAGGTCGAGTTACTCGGAACGATCCGAACCCTCAGCGATCGAACCTCCGCGATGGTCGAGGAGCGCATCACCCAGCTCGCTCGGGGATTCTCCACCGCAACGCGATCCGAGATCGAGGTCTCCTTCCATCGCGGGACCGATTCCGTGGTCAATCACCCGGGCGTCACCGCCGCCTGCACCCGGGCCGCCGCCCACGTGGTCGGGGCCGACCACCTTGACGAAATCCCCCTGCCGAGCATGGGCGGCGAGGATTTCTCCGGCTACCTCCGACGTGCCAACGGCTGCCTGCTCCGGCTCGGCGTCTCCGCGCTCGATCGACCTCGCCACACCCTCCATTCCCCGCATTTCGACATCGACGAGGCCGCCCTGCCGATCGGAGCCCGCGTCCTCGCGCACAGTACGGTCATGCTCGCGCGCGAGCCCTCGGCGTCCTCCTGAAAATAACGCCGGGATTCCCATTAGGTCGACTCGTTCATGGTTTCTTCATCGTCGAGACATCCCGCCCACATGGCCGACGTTAAAATAGGGATGTGTCGGCCGAATATCGTCTGCATTCCTGAGGCCCACGTTGGATCATGCCGAAGCCCAAGATCCTGCTGATCGAAGATGAGCACTCGCTGGTGGAAGTTCTCTCGTGCAATCTCGAACGCGAGGGATTCGAGGTGCTGGCGGCGTATGACGGTCAGGAGGGGCTGCGACAGGCGCAATTGAAGCTGCCCGACCTGATCGTCCTCGACCTGATGCTCCCGAACAAGCCTGGGCTCGAGGTCTGCCGGGAGCTCCGAATGGGCGCCCGAACGCGCGAGATCCCGATCATCATGGTCACGGCGAAGGCCGAGGAGAGCGACGAGCTGGTCGGTTTCGCCACCGGGGCGGATGACTATGTCACCAAGCCCTACAGCATGAAGGTGCTGGTTCAGCGGATCAAAAAAGAACTCCGGCGCAAGCAGATGAAGGAAGACCCCTCAGCCGGTAAGGTGATCGAGAGCCAGGGGATCGTGATCAACCGGCACAGCCATCGTGCCTCATTTCGCGACCAGGAACTGCCCCTGACACCGACCGAGTTCCGGCTGCTGGAGGTTCTCATCCGGCAGGCCGGCCGCGCCTTCACTCGATACGAGCTGATGGATGCCGCGATTGGCGAGGATGCCATCGTCCTGGAGCGAACGATCGACGTCCATATCAAGAGCCTCCGTAAGAAGCTCGGCGAGGCCGGCGAGCTTATCGAGACCGTCCGCGGGGTCGGATACCGTTTCCGCGAACCTCGTATGGTTGGCGTCTGAGCTCCTGTCGCCCGTTCGCGTACGGTTCCCCCTGCCGCCCGTGCAGTGGCGCGGGGGGCTCCCGGTCGGGAACCAGCTCGGCCCGGACGACCGCGATGTCGCGAGGCGCGTCAATCCCCAGCCGAACCTGGCCCGACTCCAGTCGGACCACCGTCACGCAGATGTCGTCGCCGATGAAGAGCCGTTCCATCAATTTCCGGGTGAGTACCAGCATCAGTCGTTGTCTCCTGCATTCCCTGGGACGGCTCTCAGCGGCACCCGCTTTCTCCCGGGAGGACACTCCCCCAGCCGCCGTGCCGCTACGTGTGTCTCTATAGGACTCTAGATCACGTCTGCGATAACGCCGACCCACCGACCAATTCTGATCCATCGGTTCCCTTCCACCCGGATCAATCCGACCACCTGAGCCTGACCTCCTCACGCCGATCCCGCGACCTTTTGCCGCTCCAGTGGCGCAGGGGACTAGCCCGAGCGGTATGATGGGGTGATCGCGGACGACGGGCAAGCGGGCGATCCGCCCCAGCCCGACATGACGAGAACCGGATGGGGCCCCGGCGCCCCCCGATCGTCCGCCTCGAAGTCGATACCGAGGGAACGATGTCTCAAACGCATGCCGCGGTGATCATCATCGGGTCGGGCTCGGCCGGACTGACCGCCGCTCTCTACGCCGCCCGGGCCAACCTGGCCCCCCTCGTCTTCGAGGGCCGAGAGCCGGGCGGACAGCTCACCCTGACCACCGCCGTCGATAACTTCCCGGGATTCCCCGAAGGAATCAACGGTCCCGACCTGATGGACCTCATGCGCAAGCAGGCCCAGCGTTTCGGCGCGGACTGCCGATGGCAGTCGGTCTACGCGGTGGACCTCTCAAGCCGCCCCTTTCGGGTCCGGACGACGGACGACCCGACCGGCGATCCGACCAGCGGGACCCTGACCGACTACACCTGCGATGCCCTGATCGTCGCCACCGGTGCCTCCGCCCGATGGCTCGGGATCGAGGGCCCGTTCCGTGGCAACGGCGTCAGCACCTGCGCCACCTGCGACGGACATTTCTACCGAGGCAAGGAGATCGCCGTTGTCGGAGGCGGCGACTCGGCCATCGAGGAAGCCACTTTCCTGACCCGATTCGCCAGCAAGGTTACACTCATCCACCGCCGAGATTCTCTCCGCGCCTCCAAGATCATGCAGGATCGCGCCTTCGCGAATCCCAAGGTGGAATACGCCTGGAACTCCGTCGTCGACTCGATTGAAGGAGAACTGGAGGCCGGACATCAGGTCCTCACGAAGGTGAAGCTCCGTTCCACCGTCGACGACTCGATCCGCGACCTCAAGATCGACGGCCTCTTCCTGGCGATCGGCCACGTGCCCAACACCGCCATCTTCGGCGGCCAGCTTGCCACGACTCCCGAAGGTTACCTGCTCACTCGGACCGCCCTCGCCTGGAAAGATCTCGCCGAGTTCTCCGGTCTCCTCGATCGGATGACCAACTACGGGACGGCAACCTCCGTCGAGGGCGTTTTCGGCTGCGGCGATGTGGTCGATACCCACTATCGCCAGGCGATCACCGCCGCCGGCTCCGGCTGCGCAGCCGCGATCGATTGCGAGAAATGGCTCGAATTGACCGGCAAAGGCACGCACTGAGACATCGACGCATTCGTGCGGTCGGCTGGTTTCGGGAAGGCGAGGTTTCGCCTGAGCCGAGCACTCCGGCTCGGTGATCCCTTTGCCTTCTCGAGGTGATTCGGAGACGATCACCGATTGCAGGATTCGGACTGTACCGGGACCACGCAATGGTGCGTCTGGCGGTGCAGTTCGGTGTCCGGATCACCCAAGTCCGACAATCCCCCTGAACTTTCGGGGGATCCTCGCTACAATAAGAAGACAATGATCCGCGAAGGGCGCGAGCCGTCCGGCGTCGGGCCGTCGGGATGACGCCGCCTTCCCCCGAAGCTGCCAATTGGTGAGATCGCATGGAGAATCGACCTCCGCAACAGGAGACGCCGCGCCGACCCCCGGGCACGGGACGCAAGCCGAACGGGGCAGCCGGACCGCCGACCCCGCCCTGGCTCTGGCTGATTGTCATCGGGATGATGGCCCTCATCTTCTGGCAGTTGGTCCCGAGAACCGAGATCGAGGTGCCGTACTATCCCTGGTTCACCCAGGAAGTGGACCAGGGGAACGTCAAGTCGATCCTCGTGGATGGCAACTCGATCCACGGCGAACTGGTCAAGGCACGCGATTACAGCCCGCCTTCCGGTTCGACTCAGAAGGTAAACCGGTTCGTCACCTACGTCCCCTCGGAACTGATGATCCAGACGGTGGTCGACCGGATTCGAGAGAAGTCGGCCCACCCCGACCCAACGAACGTGGCGAACGAGGCTCCGACCGAACACAACGAGGCCGCCAGCAAGACCGAGCCGCCCCTCCGCATCCTCGGGACAGCTCCCAACCAGGCAGGTGGCCTGGCCTGGGTGGTGATGGTCCTGCTTCCCAGCGTCTTCCTCCTGGGTCTGATGTGGTTGATGGTCCGCCGGGCTCGCGATCAGTTCGACGGCGGCATCCTGGGGAGCTTCGTCAAGAGCCCCGCGAAGCGGCACGACAAGTCGAAGCAGCGTACGACCTTCGATGAGGTCGCGGGCCTCGAGAACGCCAAGGGCGAGCTCCAGGAGATCGTCGAATTCCTGAAAACCCCCGAGAAATTCCAGCGGCTCGGCGGACGCATCCCCAAGGGTGTCCTTCTGATTGGCCCGCCCGGCTCGGGTAAGACCTTGCTGGCTCGTGCTGTCGCCGGTGAGGCGGGCGTGCCTTTCTACTCGATCTCGGGCTCCGAATTTATCCAGATGTTCGTCGGCGTTGGTGCCAGCCGCGTCCGCGACATGTTCAAGACGGCGAAGGATAACAGCCCCTGCATCCTTTTCATCGATGAAATCGACGCTGTCGGTCGAATCCGGGGCGCCGGTCTCGGCGGCGGCCACGACGAGCGTGAGCAGACGCTCAACCAGATTCTCACGGAGATGGACGGATTCTCGCCGAGCGAGAGCGTGATCGTCCTTGCGGCCACCAACCGTCCCGACGTCCTCGACCCGGCCCTCCTGCGCCCGGGCCGGTTCGACCGCCACGTCACCGTCGACCGTCCGACCCGCCGGGGCCGGCTGGAGATCCTCAAGGTTCATAGCCGGAATGTGCCACTCGCGGCCGACGTCGACCTGGAAAAGATCGCTCGGAGCACCGTCGGCATGAGCGGGGCCGACCTCGCCAATCTCGTCAACGAGGCCGCGCTCCTGGCGACCCGGGAGAACAAGTCGGCCGTCGACAACAAGGATCTCGACTCCGCCCTCGACAAGGTCATCCTGGGGGCCAAACGTGAGGACGTCATCACCGCACGGGACAAACGCGTGACCGCCTTCCACGAGGCCGGCCATGCCCTTGTCGGTTGGCTGACCGCCAAGTCCGACCCGGTCCACAAGGTTACGATCATCCCCCGAGGCCGGGCGCTGGGGGTTACCCAGTACCTCCCGGAAGAGGACCGGTTCAACTACACGCTGAGCCAGATCCTCGCCAAGCTCGACTCCATTCTCGGGGGCCGCGCCGCCGAGCGGCTCGTCTTCGGTGAGCTGAGTGTCGGAGCCGCCGAGGATCTCAAGCAGGCCACCCGCCTCTCCCGGCTGATGGTCACGCAGTTCGGCATGAGCGAGCGCGTCGGCCCGGTTTTCTTCCGCGCCTCCGAGGAACATCCCTTCCTCGGCCGGGAGATGGCCGAGCTTCGCGACCACTCCGAGCACACCGCCCAGGTGATCGACGAGGAGGTTGCTCGCATCCTCCGCGAGTCCGATGAGCGAGCCTATCGACTCCTCGAGCGCCGACGCGACGACCTGGAACGGATCGCTGAGGCGCTCATCGAGCGCGAGATCCTCACCGAGAGTGAGCTGGAAGAGCTCGTCGGCAAGCGGGTCATCGATGAGGAGGACCTGGCCGACTCTCGGCCTCGCGCCAACGACCCTGTCGTCGCCTCGATCGACAATCCCTCCTGAAGTCGCGAAGCCCGCGCCCCGGTCTACGGGGTGCGGGCCGGCGGCGTTGAGGCTCTCTCGCCGTAATCCCTGATGGTGGGCGATCACAAGCACAAGCAGTGGCCCTCTCCCGGAGCCCGAAGCCCGTGTCTGCCCCTCACCTGGACCATTCGCCCGTCGTCTGTGCGGGCCTTGTGGTGGCCGATCACGTCTCAACACCGCTCGACCATCTTCCCCGGCCCGGAGAACTGGTCGCAGCCGACGACCTGGTCCTGAACATCGGCGGGGGCGCGGCAAACACGGCCGTCGACCTGGCAAGACTCGGCGTCCGATCGACGATCTGCGCCCGCGTGGGTGACGACTTCTTCGGCCGGTTCGCGACGGAGACGCTCCGATCCCGCGGGGTCGACGATTCCGGTCTGAAGGTCGATCCCTCCCGGCCGACGAGTCAGACGCTGATCGTCAACGTTCGGGGCGAGGACCGAAGGTTCATCCATGCTTACGGGGCCAATCGCGGGTTCGTGGCCGAGGACCTCGACGCCGTCCTGACCCGAAATCCTCGTGTGCTGCACATCGGCTATTTCCTGATCCTGCCCCACCTCGAAGCCGCTCCCCTCGCGGATCGATTCCGACGGGCGCGGGCCAACGGCACGATCACGTTGCTCGACGTCGCCACGCCTGGACCCGGCGATCACATCGATCGGCTTCGCGTGGTTCTCCCCGAGACCGACATCTTCGTCCCCAACACCGACGAGGCGGCCCTGATCCTGGGCGAGACCGACCCGATCCGCCAGGCCCTCGCCTTCCGCGAGATGGGAGCGCGTCGCGTGGTGATCACGCTCGGCGAGCGAGGAGCGATTTCCCTCTCCGACGAGCTTCAGACGCGGGTCGGCGTCTATCCGACCACGTTTGTCGACGGATCGGGCGGCGGCGACGCCTTCAACGCCGGATATATTCTGGGCCTCCTGGAAGGCCGTAGCGAGCGCGAATGCTTGCAGCTCGCCAGTGCGATCGGGTCGAGTTGTGTCCGGGCCGTCGGCACGACAGACGGCGTCTTCACCCGCGACGAGGCCGACGCCTTCATCGGCTCGCACAAACTGGCGTTCGAGACCCTTGGCTGAACCGGCCAGTCTCCTTCAGGAGCCGGCTCCAGGAGCGGGAGCCCTCTCCTACAGGCGCCAGAGAACTCGTGCAGGCCAAACTCTCAAATATCGAGAATCACCTCGGCTCGCCATCCCTCATCGACGGGCTCGATCGAGACCCCGTGGTGAGTGGCGGCCTTGACCTCATGGTCGAGGATGTGCCGGTCGCGGTCGATGGGCTCGCCCTCGATGGTCGCTCGAAGACGTATCGAGTCCGCCTCCTGCTCGACCTGGACGCGGAATCGCCCGTACAGACAATGCCCGGTCTCGGATCGGAAGATCAATTCGTTGAGCCAGTCGAGGAAAAGGTCGGGGAGCGTCTCCGCCTGAAGGACGACCTCCTGCGCGACTGCCGGACGGACCTGGTCGAGATTCGCCACGATGATCTCGAAGAGCCCGACCCCCGCGGCTTCGAACAAATCGGAAAGGTCGGTCCCGAAAACGCGCAGGCCCAGGTCGGCGGTGTGCTCGAACGTCTCTGCGCGGCCCATCTTGCCTTGCTCCCTCTCCGACCGATCCTCGTGAGCCCTTGCCGCCTCTCGGTCGGCGGCTAAACTCTCTCCGATTCGATCCGATCGTCCCAGGACCCCAGAAGTTCGCCCAAACCGGGAGCGCGACCCATGATCGCCATTGGACAGGCTGCGCCTGACTTCACACTCCAGGATCAGGCGGGTTCGCCGCTCCGCCTATCCGGCTGTCAGGGCTCTCCGATCGTCCTCTACTTTTACCCCAAGGACGACACGCCCGGCTGCACCAAGGAAGCCTGCGCCTTCCGCGATGCCTTCGCGGAATACCGAAAGCGAGGCGCCCGGATCCTGGGCGTCAGCCCGGACGATCCGAAGTCGCACGCGAAGTTCGTCGAGAAGTACGAGCTGCCCTTCACGCTCCTCGCCGATCCCGACCATCAGGTTTGCGAGGCGTACGGGGTCTGGAAAGAGAAGAACATGTACGGTCGGAAGTCGATGGGCGTCGAGCGTACGACCCTGGTGATCGACGGCCAGGGTGTGATCCGGGCCGTCTTCCCCAGGGTGAAGGTCGACGGCCATAGTGAGGCCGTCCTCAAGGCTCTTGATGAGCTCGGATGAGCGGTCGGTCCGGACCTCGGCCGTCAGACGGCGGCCGAGGACGGCAGACCAAAAGCCAGTTCCTCGCGACGCTCGATGAGGTGGTGTTCGAGCTTGCGAAGGGCCTTGTACTTCTCGTCACTCACACGAGCGAGGGTCATGCTCAGCTCTGTTCCAATTTCGGGGACCGACCACCCTCGCATCCAGAGCTCGATGATCCGGTCCTGCCGGGGGCTCAACACCGCCCGACGGGCCGCCTCAAGGATTTCGCCGAGTTCCAGCCGTTCGCGATCACGGGTCGCGACGTCCGTGATCGGGCCCGAAGCCTCCAGCGGCTGGAACCGTCGAGATCGCTGGACCCGCTTGCGCACCATGTCGATTGCACGAACCAGTTCCCGCCGCTCGGGCGTGTCGTCGGCCAGTACCCGGGCCAGGTCGAGCTGCCCTTCGCGAGCCTTGGTCAGCAGGCGGCAGCAAACTTCCTGGGTGCAATCGTCCCAGAGCCGGGGATCGAGCCGGGCATTCCGCCAGCAGACCGTGCAATAGCGCTGGATATCGCGCACCAGGTCCGTCTCGGAAGCCTGAGCCGTCAGCGCCGCAAGACCCACCACCAGCGCCACCGCGGTCGGAGCCATCCTGCGGCCCCGGGCCGCCGACACCATCCGACCCGCCGACTCCGCATCCTCTCGCATCGGCTTGGAAACCTCGGTCTTCATGAATGCTTTTTCTCGCATCATGCAGGCATCCCGGATCCCCACGAACCGGGACTCACCCTTTTGAAAAGGACGAGTGGCGATTGCAATTTCGCCGCGATGACCCCGTTGATTATAGACAAACTTCACCCGACGGAGTAGGGCCATCGGTCGGGGGAGTCGGTTCCGGGACGTTCAGCTCGCACCCGGCCAGCCACTTCAGCAGCAACCCGATCGCTACAACCTGTGCGATGGCCAGGGGTAGCATCTGCACGAACCGGGCGCGGGGCGGGAGGCTCGCGACCCAGGTCGGAAAGGCGATTGAGAACAGGTTGCGGGCGAAGCCTTCGACATAAGGCGACTTTCCCTGGACCCAGAGCGGCCAGACGGCATCTCGAAGCGGTTGGGCCAGGGGATAGAACCGGATCTCGTGGGGAATCCGTCCGCCGGCGCCCTGGAAGAGGAACATCTCAAGGCCACCGGCGACGGCGAGTCCGCCGGCGATGATGGCCGCGAACGTCACCCATCGACCGCGGCCCGCGACGAGCGCCGCCACCGGAATCATGGCGAAGGGAATCAGCGGAACCAGGAGCCGGGGGCCCGTCGACCAGCCCCCCGTCCACTCGGGATAGCTCAGATTCACCAGCATTACGGTAGTGCAGATGAGGATCGATGAAATCGTCAGCGCCCAGCATCTTCGGATCGTCAGGACGATCCAGCCGGGTAGGGCCAGGATAAGGATCGGGGCGAACACGAAAAGGCCGCGGTAGGGACTCACGAGTAATCGCTGCAGCTTCCACGACTTCGGTTCTTCGAGGCCGAGCGGGTTGCTCTTCGTGTGGACGTGCGAGAAGGTCACGTGGTGGAAATAGCCCATGTCCCAGGGCGAGCCGAAGGCCAGCATGTTGTACTTGAGCAGCGCGAGTGTCGGCACCAATGCCCCGACCGCGAAGGCGACCAGCCCTGCCGGCGATTGACGACGCCCGAGGACCTCTGCGAGAAGAAAGAATCCCAGAATGGCCGAGACCGGGCCGACCTGAATCTCGATCACCGCCGCGGAAGCCGCCAGAAAGCCCGAGGCCGCCAGCCTCGCCATCCCCCATCCGAACCGGGGCGACCGCCTCCAGATGAGCAGAAACGAGGCCAGTAACGCGAAGGCCGTGGCCTGGTGGCCATAGGCGAGCGTCGCGTAGACATAGGCCGGCGTCGACAGCCCATACGCCAGGCCGACCATCGCGGCGATCGCCGGACGACAACCAAGCTGACGAGCCAGCGAAACCAGCAGGACGGCCGTCGCCGCGGAGAGCAGGCCGGATGTCGCGAGGGTTACCCAGTAATCGGCGGGCCAGTGGACATAATCGTCGGCCCGCGAGTTGAGCGGATGCGCGGGGAAGCCAAAAACGCCCCGGGCGACCCCGTAGGGCACGGCCGCAAGAAGGGCATAGCCGGGAAGCTTGTCGGAATAGTACCGGCCCTGATACTGCGCAAGGTCGAGCGTGTGCTGGTGCAACCCCGTGAGCTCGACGGTCCCGCGATCGACCATCGAGTAGGTGAGCATCAGGCGGCTGGAGATGTTCCAGTCACGCGTCTGCCAGAAATAGGCGTAGCTTCCCATCAGAATCAGGAAGACGCCAAGCGACGCCGGATCGATCCGCTTCAATCGATCACCTCCTTCCTTTTCCGACGCTCCAACAGACCCGCCAGGGCCAGCGCCCCGAGCAGGGCATTGGGCGCCTGGATCGGCAGGAAATAGCGGTCCCATGCCAGCGGAAGATAGGCCGCGACGACCGCCCAGGCGATCGCAGCCCAGACCAGAAGCGCCCAGGCCGTCGGCGGATGGCCCTCCTGAATTTGCCGGCGCCCGATCCGACCCGCCCGAACCACTCCGAGGATCACGATCGGCCACCAGAAGACCGTCCCCCAGTCCTGCGAGGCATCGTAACGGACCTCCGAGTTGGATGCCGACGGTCCAAGCGGCCCGAATCGGCCGAAGCCCTGCACGGCGAAGACCGCCGCCTTTTCCGCCGGTCCCCGGACGACATCCCGATCAAACTTCTCCATCTTCCGCTGTTCCTCGGCCGTGCTCAGCCGGAACTGGACCATCCGGCGGAAGCGTGCCCAGGGCGGCTCCTGGGCCCTCGACACGAATTCGGGCTGGGTGATGGGTACGCGGGGACGGCAGGTGTACGTCGGGTTGAAGTACATCAGGGTCACGAGCATCGTCGCGACGGCCGCCACGCCCACGGCCACGATTCTCCTCCGCATCCGCCAACCTGATCCCGGCGCGATCATCAGGAGCCCGCTCCAGCTCGCAATGACCATCGGCCCGAGCAGGCCGTTGAGCTTGCAGTCGATCGCAAGCCCCGAGGCGATACCGGCCATCGCCATCCAAAGAATTCCCGACCGAAGGCCCCGATTGGTGCCAAGGCTCGACAGACCCACCAGGGCAAGCCCGAAGGATCCTATTGTGAACGCCTCGCACGGAACGTCCGACATCGCCCGATGTGCATGCAGGCGGTAGAGCGGGTCAGCGATCAGAAGCAGGCCGGCGAGGGCGGCCGTCCATCGTCCACCAATCGCCAGGCCGCAGCCGAAAATCGCCAGTACCCCGGCGACTCCAACCGCCAGGATCGGCAGGCGCGCGATGGTGAGCGCCTCGGGCGGGCCGAATCGCGTGTGGGCGTTCTGATACCAGAGAAACGCGTCGGAGCGACGCGGCCTTCGCAAATGGGCCGCGCGGAAGCTCGCACCGACCAGATACTTCGGGATCGGCTGGAGGTCGATCGCGAAAGGCTCGTCGAGCCAGGCCGGGTCGTTACGATCTCCGCCGAAAAAGAGGTCGGCGTAGTAGCACTGGGTGATATAGGCGTACTCATCGACGAACGGACCGTCCGTGAGCCCCCATCCGAAAACGATCAGAGCCGCCATCGCGACGACTCCAGCCAGCCGGACGGGGGAGGCTGAGGACTGCGAAAACTTTGACGCAGGAGCGTGTTGCCCGGGTGGCGTAAGCCTCATCTGCGAGAGAAGCCTTGAGTGGTTTATCGACTACGCCGCAAAGACTTAAAGTCACCCTCCGGAAATCGGCCGGAATCTTTGGCAGCGCTGGGATCGTCGGCTAAGTTTCGTTGACGGCCCTTTGCGGGGCGCGTCGGAGCGGTCGCCGGATTCGGACCAGTCGGGCAAGGCCAGTGGTCCCAGTCGGGCCGAGGATCGACCGCCAGGCTGGCGGATCCGATCCTGACGCCCGGGCTTCCGCGTCCCGGTAACGAGCACCGAACCATGAGCCAGCACCCCGAGCCTCCCGATGTGCATCGTCGCCTGGAGCCCCCAGTCCCGTCAACCACCCCGGCGTCCGCGGGCCGTCCCCGCGCCTCGGGGTCGCTGGGGGTCGAAGGCGATCCGAAGGCGTCGGCCGGACCGGTGTCCGGGTGCACGACCGCACACGCCCAACGGCGCGGACGGTCGGCGTCCCTGATGCGCGCAGCGGCGTGCGACCAAAGGAGATTTTTATGAGCATCCATTGGAAATGGTTGAGAGCCGTTCGAGCCCCGCGCGGTACGCCGGGGAATGCCCGGGTACGCCGCCTTCTCGTGCTCGGGTTGATCGCCGCGATCGCGATCCTTGAGACCGGGTGCCAGTCGGGCGCGGGATGCGGCAGTTGCCGGTCGTGCGGCTGGTTTCAGCGGACGCGGTCCCGGATCTTCAATCGTCCCTCGCGGGCGTATGAGTCTCCTGTGATCGGTGACTCCGCCGTGGAGATCTCGGGCCCCGCGACCGTGGTCTCGCCCTCGACGACCGGCGGTCCGCTGAGTGCTCCTGTTGGTGGCGGCTCCATCCCCTCGACGGTCGTTCCGCCCGCCGGTGGCTCGCCGCCGATCGATCTCGAGCCCGCCCCAACGGCCCGCCCTGGCACGAGTTCGACCTCGGGCTCGGGTGCCGGTCGCACCAGCTACCTCGGGCGGCCCTCGACAACCCGGACGGCCGTCCGCATCGACTCGGGCCTCACGCCCGATCGGGCTTCGCTCCACCGCTCGAAGCCCGGGCCCTCGTCCGACGGCCCGCCCTCGCCGGCTGAGGCCGACGAAGACAACCCTCTGGATCACCTCCCGCCGCTGGATCTCCCCGGCGAGGTGACGAAGTCGGCGGACAACCCTCCGGCCACGCGGCCGGAGGGGAAGTCCTCGGTATCAACCGTCGAAGGTGGAGAGGCCCGGTCAGCCGTCGACCGGCCCGAGAACGGTGTCCGCCTCCTCGCCACCGAGGCGGTCTCCGACCCCGAGCCAGCGCCGGCTCCAGCTCCAGGGGGCAGGAACGGAATGGCCCGCTTCACCTCGGTCGCCCCGAAGCTCGCCGGAGGAAGCGTCCCGACGTCCGAGGGGCTCGCCTGGCTCGCCGAGAAGGGGTATCGGACCGTCCTCGATCTCCGACCCTCAACTGAGGTCTCGGCCACCTTCCTCGCCGAGGTCGCCTCGCGCGGCCTGCGGTATCTCGCCATGCCCGTCGATCTCGACCGGATCGACGCCGACCGCCTCGGTCGCTTCCAGTTCGAACTGGCCGCGCCCGAGGCTCGTCCGCTCTATTTCTTCGATACCGACGGCTCCCGGGCCGGGGCGCTCTGGTATATCCGCCGGGTCTCCGTCGATCACGTCGACCCGCAAATCGCCCGTCGCGAGGCCGAGGAAATCGGCCTCAGAACCCCGGCCGCCTGGAACGCTGTAACCGCCTTGCTCGACTCGATCCAGACCGAGCAAGCCCATCCGGCCCGTACGGCGGCTGACGTTCCGCCCACGACGCCTCCCGCTTCGGCCGTCGCCCCCGAACTCAGCAAGAAGCCCGCCCACCCCGACGCCGAGGGAGCCAGTGCCAGCAAGGTTCCCTCGCCGCCCGTGCTCACCTCCGCATCCTCCGTCGAGTCGTCTGGATCGATCTACCCTCCGCTCCTGCCGCCGTCGTACACCTACAACAATCCCCCACCAATCGGTACGCCCCTCCCGGCCCTTCCCGCGACGAGCCGGCCCACCTGGCGCCCCATCGCGGCGATGCTCCTGACCGGTCTCAGCCTTCCGCTCGTCTACTGGTCTCGCTCGGTTTTCCCCGAGGCGATCGCCCGGGTCCGGGCCAGTCTGCCGGCACCGGGGCCTCGATCGAAATCTCTTCCGCCCGGGTCGGGTGCGTGAACCGAAGCGACCGCGCATGCAAGGCGATCCGATGACCGCCATCCGACGCCTTCACTCGTTTGCCCGCCCCATACTTCAGGTCGCCCAGGATCGGCAACCCCCGACTTGCGAGCTGAACCCGTAGTTGATGACTCCGCCCCGTCGCTGGTCTCAACTCGATCCAGGTCGTCCCACCGCCTCGCCCAAGCACCCGGAAATCGACCCGGGCTTCGCGTCCTTCGCCCTCCACCGCCCTCGAAGTATTCGACCCTCGATCCTTCACCAGTCGATCCGTCCACGTCCCCTCGTCCGCCGCCAGACTCCCCTCCACGATCGCCCAGTAGATCTTCTCAATGGTCCCCTCGCGGAACTGCGCAGAGAGTCGTGAGGCCGCCTTGCTGGTTCGAGCCAGCAGGACCACCCCTGACGTCGGCCGATCGAGCCGATGCACCAGCCCCACGTAGACGTTACCGGGCTTCCGATAGCGATGCCGGATCTCGTCAGCAGCGATCACGACCAGCGGCACCGCACCCGATTCATCGGCCTGAGACGGCATCCCCGCCGGCTTGTTCACCGCCAGGCAATGGTTATCCTCGTAGAGGACTTCCAGGCTCATGACGGCGGCTCCGCAGCGTCCGTGATTCGCTTCACGAGGATCGTGGCATACGAGCCTTTCGGCAGCTCAAACGACATTCGCATCGCCTGGCGCCCGCGATGCAGGGTGTCGTCCTCGACCTCCGACCGCAGCCCCTTCGCTTCGAAGAGACAGGGCCGTCCACCCTTCGATAGGAAGATGTCCTTGATGTGTTTGATCCGGAGGTCGTTCCAGGTGAGACCGAAACCCGACAGGACGGTCTCGGCCGCCTCACCGAGCCGGCCGTCAGGGACCGGGCTCCGGGCGCTCGGCAGAGTCAGGAGCGCTCGACGTGCCTCGTCGATCCGATCGCGGGGGATGGAGCGCGGAAACGGGAAGTCCCCCAGCTTCAGCCGAACGGGCACCAGGACTTCCGCCCCACAAACCTCTTCCAGCCAGCGTGCCAGGAGCAGGTTCCAGAGATGACTCTGGAAGGCCGAGAAATAGAGCATCCGCAGGTCTTTCCGGAGCCGGGTGAAGGCGCCTCGGAAGTCCTCGGGATGATCGACCAGATAGGTCACAATACTCCGCGCCGACGATCGCGGGAGTTGCCGCTTCGCCTCGGGCCAGTCGCCCCAGCAGTCGCGAAGGATCGCCTTCTCCGCCTTCGCCGCTGCGCGATCCGAGGGGTTGGGCTCAGCCATCGCCAGCCAGAGCGCCCGACCATGATCACCCCGCATCCAGGCCGAGGCAACGAACTCGCCACCGCGGCCAACCGACCCAAATCGCTGGTCGTCAAAATAGTTGGGCAGGCCGGCCTCGGCCATTTGTTCGATCGCCGCCGAGGCCCTCGCGACTTCCGGCCCATCCATCTCGCGGATGATCAACTCGAAACGATTGCCGATCAGGAGCTGCGACGTGTACGGTCGGTCGAGCCGGCCGACCGGCTCCAGCTCAAAATGCGGCGTCTGAATCGAACGATCCGGGCCGTCGGCGATCGCGAGAAACTGAACGGTCACGGCATGCCGATCCTTCAGACCGGCATAGCTCACCTGTCGGGCCGCGAGGTTCCATCGCCGGCAAATCACCTCAACCGCCTCGATCGTGCCGAGATCGGTCTTGGTCAGGCGGTAAAAGACAAAACGACCCTTCGCGGCGGGGCGAGCAGCCGTAAGTTCCTCGACCCGGAAATCCTCCGGCTGGCACTTCAGTTTCATGGGAGACCGTGCGAATCCGAAGGAGCAAGCGGCATGGCGGGCTCATTACCCTATTCTAACCTCACCCGCCTCGCAATGGCCAGCCGCTCGGATCCCCAGCCCCGACGCGGCAAATTCTCAATATCCACTGTCCAGATAAGAACTTCCGATCGCCCGATCGACGACCCCCGGCCACGCCGGTCGCCCGCGACCAAAAATCCGAAAGAAAGACTAGTAGAAAGTCGAGACCAGGACGGGTACAAAATGGCTTCGATCTCATCCCTGGGAGCGCATCCTAACGAGGTCGGTCACGATCCCCCGATCATCAACCGGATAGGAAATATGGGAGAGAGCCGGCGATGTCTCCACATCCCGGCGTCCTATAACTCTCAGATGAGATGAGCGGACCAGGTCGGGCCGAACGCCGGTGCAGGGTTGAGCCTGATCGGCCCGGATGGCGACGGTCGCCCTTCCGGTCCGCTCGAACGCACTGCCTGATATTCTGCTTCCCGCGTCTACCAGCCTGGTAGTGGCGGCGCATCGGACCGGCGTGAGCCCGGGATTCGCGCCGTCCCCGCGAATCCGGGCGAACATCGCCCCGGCAATCTCCTGTTCCAAAGGTTTAACATGGCGACCTCGACTCTTGCTGAACGGCAACGCCTGCAGTTTTGCTGGCCGCCGGTCCTCTGGATCGGCGCTCTTCACGTGCTGGCACTGCTGGCGTTCGTCCCCTCGTTCTTCTCGTGGTCCGGCCTGGCCGTGTGCCTCTTCTTGCACTGGGTCACGGGCGGGATCGGCATCTGCCTGACGTATCACCGCCTGCTCACTCACCGGAGCTTCGCTCTCCGGCCCCGGTGGCTGGAGTACGTTCTGACGATCATCGGCACGACCGCCTCGGAGGGCGGTGCCATCGGCTGGGTCGCCGATCATCGCCGTCATCACGCGAACTCCGACGAGGAGAACGATACGCACTCCCCGCTCCGCGGTTTCCTCTGGGCTCACATGGCCTGGTGGATGTTCATGAAGGGGGATAATGAGCACACCCCTGAGTACTACAAGCGATGGGCTCCTGACCTGTACAAGGATCCGGTGCATCGATTTCTGGAAAAGACCCATCTCATCTATCCGCTTCTGCTGTTCGCCGCGCTCTACGCCGTGGGCGGGATGAGCTGGTTGGTCTGGGGCGGTTTTGTCCGGACGATCTTCGTGCTGCACTCGACCTGGCTGGTGAACTCGGCGAGTCACATCTGGGGCTATCGTTCGCACGTCACCCGCGACCGCTCGACGAATCTCTGGTGGGTCGCCCTTCTGACTTACGGCGAGGGCTGGCATAACAACCATCACGCCTACCAGACATCGGCCCGCCATGGCCTGAGATGGTGGGAGGTGGACATGACCTACCTCACCATTGGAGTGATGAAGGCGCTGGGGATTGCGTACAACATCAAGGCGGTTCGGACACGGGTGAACCCGGTCCCGGCGATGGCGGCTCCGGTGGCCGGCCCCGGGTCGGAGTGAGCCGGAAATCGATCCGACTTGCCTTGGACCGGTTCGCAGGCGAAGATGAGAGCGCCTTTGAGAAAGGGAGCGGCCCTAGCTCAACGGCAGAGCAGGGGACTCATCGAAAGACAAGGTGGCACCGGAGGGTAACCTCCGACTGCGAACCGGGTGAATTGCGGGAAACCTAAACCCCTACGGGGCATGGCAATCCGCAGCCGAGCCTGGCCGGGTTTGGGTAGCCAGGAAGGTTCAGAGACTAGCGGGGTGAGTCCCAACGATAATCCCCGCCGCGAGCGCCCGGCCTCCTCGTCGAGAAGTCTGGTCATTCCCGGGACAGTTCCGGGGAATTCAACCGGGCCATCGAACGAGGAGGATGAGATAGTCCAAGCCCCGCGGAAACGCGGGGGCCCTTGAATCCCTTGGTTGCAGGTTCGAATCCTGCGGGCCGCATTCCACCCGCCTTCCTGGAGTCGTGCCGGTGCCCCCGGCCGGGGATGATCACCGGCGCGGGCCCGACATGAATTCCCACTCCGAGCATCCGGCTTCCGGCCTCGAGGATGACCTTCGTCGCGCTGGTCGGCACAACGACCAGGGGGCCAGGTTGGCCGCCCGCGGGGATCTCGCCGGAGCCATCCTCGAATTCCGTGAGGTGCTTCGACTCGTTCCCGAGAGCCCCCAGGCCAGAACCAACCTCGGGAACGCTCTGACCCAGGCCGGCACCTCTGCCCGCAATCCCGCCATGCTGACAGAGGGAATCGAGCAACAGCGGGCCGCGGTCCGGCTCGCCCCCGAGGATCCTCGCATCCGACGCAACCTCGGCAATGCGTACGCCCGTGCGTTTTTTCTCGACGAGGCGGTTGAGGAATATCGGGCTGCGATCCGTCTCGATCCAGCGAGCCTACCGGCTCGTGTCGACCTCGGAACGGCGATCGCTGCGCTGGGGCGATATTCGGAGGCGCTCGCGATCCTTGACCAGGTCCTCCAGCTCGATCCAGGCGACATTGAGGCCCGGTTCGCTCGGGGCGGGGTAAGGATGGCGATCGGCGATCCGGTCGGGGCCTGGCCCGACCTGGAGGCGCGATTCGAGCGGCCGGAGGCTCGAGCCCGTCGGATTCCGGGCGTCCCGATCTGGGAAGGAGAGCCGTGCTCGGGTGCGCTGGTCATTCACGGATCAATGGAGGGCCTGGGCGACCTGATCCAGGGTCTCCGTTTCGTCCCCGAGATCCGGAAACGCGTTGGCTCCGTTGTCTTGCTCTGCCGCCCGGACCTCGTCCGGCTGGCGGCGTCTCTATCCGGTCTTGACCGGATCGTGACCGACGTCACCCTGTTACCACCCGTCGAGAAGCAGGTGGCACCGATGAGCCTGCCGGCCATCCTCGGCGTGGGGCCCGAGGCGATGAAGGGAGACGATCCCTATCTCTCGCCCGAGGCCGCTGTGGTCGATCGCGTGCGCCCGATTCTGGCGGCCGTACCCGGTCTGAAGGTGGGCATTGCCTGGCAGGGCAATCCTGCGCATCCGAACGATCCCTATCGATCGTTCCCCCTCGCCGCGATGGAACCTCTGGCCGCGGTGCCCGGTGTCGAATGGATTGTCCTTCAGTGGGGCCAGGCGATCCAGCAGGCCGCTTCCGCGCCGTTCCCGGTCCGTTCGACGGGTCTGACCGATCCCGGCGGCGACTGGTTGGACACGGCGAATGCGGTCAGCGTGCTCGACCTGGTGATCGGCCCCGATTCCTCCCTGATCCATCTGGCCGGTGCACTTGGCAAGCCTGCATGGGTCGCGCTTTCCACCCCCGCCGAATGGCGATGGGGCGTCTCCGGCGAAACCACTCCCTGGTACGACTCTGTTCGGCTCTTCCGACAGGCCGAGCCCGGCAACTGGCGGCCGGTCTTCGAGCGGATGGCCTCGACCCTCGCCGACCTCCTCCAGCCCGGTTGCCCGGCTTGAATCACCGGGGCGAACGGATACAATCATCGTCTTGATAACGACTTATCGATCTTCAATCCATCCGGCCGATGCCGGCCGGAACGGGGGACCGTCCCGCCGATGCCCGATTCCGCCCCCCGCTGGCCGATTTTCCATCGTCTCCAGAAGATCCTGCCGGTGGCGGTCCTCGGGGCCCTGTCGATAGCGCACGGCCTCGCGATCTGGGTTGGGATGGGAGGTTATGCCGGGCTGGTCAATGGATGGCCCCTCTGGCGCGACGACCATCCGCTTTACTACCACAGCGCCCTCGTCACGCGAACATTCCTCGCCGAGACCGGGACCACAGCCGGCTACGACCCGAGCTTCATGGCCGGGTACGCCAAGAGCGTTGTCTTCCCAGCGTCCTCGACGCTTCCCGAGCTGGTTGTGGCCTTCCTCGGCGGGTCGCACCCCGAGCGGGCCTACAAGATTTACGTCCTGCTGAGTGCGGCGGCCTATCCCTGGCTGATCGCCCTCGCGGCCCGGCTGCTCGGCGTTCGCGGATGGGCCTGGGCTTCGGCGGTCGCGATCGCGCTTGGGTATATCTGGACCGACTGGCCGATCAACTACGTTACCTTCGGAATGCTCCCTTACTTCGTCGGGATTCCCGTTGCGATGGTGGCAACCGCCGCCTTTGCACGATTCCTGGAACGACCAGGGATCTTCCTTTGGGCCGCCTCAGCGACCTTGCTCAGCCTGGCCGTCCTCATCCACCTGACCACCGCGATGGTGATCGCGCCGGCCGCCCTGGCCGCTTACGTGGTCGCGACTCGATCCTCGCCGAGGCCAGGCTGGCGTCTCCACGCGTCCGTCTGGATGATCCCGGTCCTCGTGCTGGCGACCAACGCCTTCTGGTGGATGCCGGGCCTCTTGCTTGCCTCAACCAAGGGAGACAGCAGCTTCGCCTTCTCGCACTCCGGCGAGAACCTCCTCGGCCGGCTCTTCAAAATCATCTGGGCCGAGGCGCCGATTCAGTCGATCCTGCTGGCGGCAGGGCTGCCCGGGCTCCGCGTGATGATACGGCGATCGCCGATCGGGGGCGTCGCGATGGCGGGGTTCTGCGGAGCAGGTCTCGGATGGGGTTACCTGGCGGCCGTCCTCCCATCGCTGGACTTCCTCCAGCCGGGCCGGCACACCTTCGCCCTCTACTCGGGCCTCGCGATGGCCAGCGCGGTCGGTCTCTCGGC
>DAIDJI010000010.1 GCA_027451455.1 Planctomycetales bacterium
CGCGACCGCGTCCGACAGCTCGACGACGACGAACCCGAGCCCACCGAGGAGGCCCGATCATGAACGCCCGATCGGAAACATGCGACCCCCGGCGCCTCCGCCGCCTCGCCGACGACCGCCTCTCGGACGTCGAGGTCAAGGACGTGCAGGGGCACCTCGAAGACTGCCCCAATTGCCGCGCCGCGCTCGACGCGATGACCGACTCAAGCCCCTGGATCGAGGCCGTCCGCGCCTACCTCGGGCCCGACCTCGACCCCGATCCGACCGGCCCGCACGACCACGACGCTCCGCCGATCGACGACATCCTCGGCTCATTGACCCCCTCGGACTGGCCCGAATCGATCGGGCGGCTGGGGACGTACGAGGTCCGGGGCGTGATCGGGCGGGGCGGGATGGGGGTCGTCCTGAAGGCGTTCGACCCGGCGCTGCACCGGAACGTGGCGATCAAGGTGCTCTCCCCGCACCTGGCCGGCAACGGCCCGGCGCGTCGGAGGTTCCTCCGCGAGGCGAGGGCCGCCGCGGCCGTGGCGCACGAGCACGTCGTCTCGGTCTTTGCGGTGGTCGAATCGGCCGGGCCGCCGTTCCTGGTGATGGAGTACGTACCCGGCGGCTCGCTCCAGGACCGCCTCGATCGGGACGGCCCGATGGCGACCGCGGACGTCCTCCGGATCGCCCGGCAGACCGCCGCCGGGCTCGCCGCGGCGCACGCGCAGGGGCTGGTCCACCGCGACGTGAAGCCGGCCAATATCTTGCTGGAGAACGGGATCGAGCGCGTCAAGCTGACCGACTTCGGCCTCGCCCGCGCCGCGGCTGACGCCAGCATGACCCAGAGCGGCCTCGTCGTCGGGACGCCCCATTACATGGCCCCCGAGCAGGCCCGTGCCGAGGCGACCGACCACCGCGCCGACCTCTTCAGCCTCGGCAGCACGATCTACGCGATGTGCACCGGAGTCCCGCCGTTCCGGGCCGAGTCGCCGATCGCGGTCGTCCGTCGCGTCGCCGACGACGAGCCGCGATCGATCCGAGAGCTGAGCCCCGAGGTCCCCGCCTGGCTCGAGGCGATCGTCGAGCGCCTCCACGCGAAGGACCCCGCCGATCGGTTCGCCTCGGCCTCCGATCTGGCCGACCTCCTCGGCCGGTGCCTGGCGCACGTCCAGCAGCCGATGCGCGAGGCCCTGCCGCGCGGGTGGGTCCCGAGGAATGCGAGGCGACGACAGCGGCTCGCGTCGGCGACGCTCGCCGCGCCGATCCTCGCGGGGATGGCGCTCGTCGGATGGTCGCAATGGGGTCATCGGCCGTCCCACCAACCCCCTCCGGCGCGCCTCGCCACCGTCGAGGCGTCCGACGATTCGTTCCGAGAGGCGACCGAGCTGGCCCGTCGGATCGAGTCGGACCTGCATCGATCGGCCGAGGATTCGGGAGAGGATCAGATCGCGGCGATCGTCCGCGACCTCTCCGGCCGGGCCGAGGCCCTGGGGCGCGAGCTGGCCCCGGTCGTGCCGCCCTCGATGAAACCCGTTCCCCGATCCCCCCGAAAGGAGACGAAGCGATGAGAGCGAAAGTCCTGGTGATGGTCCTCGTGGCGCTGGGCACGTCGGCCGTGGCGGCGACGGCTCAGACGTTCCAGCCCAATCCGGCCGTGGAGCCCTCCGGCCTCGACGTTCGGATTGGCAATGCGGGCGCATTCGTCTTGAAACCCGTCCCGGTGCCCCCGGCCACCCCGCCTCAGGCAGGCGGCGCCGACCTCGAACCGAGGCAGATTACGATCTTCCGGGCCCTCCCAGGCGAGCAGGACCTCACCCAGAAGGCCGCGAGGCTCGGCCGGAAGCTCGCCGAGACGAAGTCGGAAGCCGATCGGAATCAGGTCGCCCAGGAACTCTCGAAGGTCCTGGGCGACCAGTTCGACATCCGGCAGAAGCGACACCAGGAGGAGATCCGGAAGCTCGAGGACCAGGTGAAGAAGCTCAAGGAGCTCGTCGAGAAGCGGCAGGAGAACCGCAGCGAGATCATCGCTCGACGGATGGAACAGGTGGTGAGGGAGTCGCAGGGCCTGGGGTGGTAGGCCGGTCGCGATCGTCCCCCGAGGGGCGGGCCCGAGCCCGCCCCTCGACCTCCTCGTTCCTCGCCGCGACCCACCAGACGGCGCCTCGACACCGCGTGAAGGGAGCGTTACCCTGGCGTCGACAGACGAAATCCCACCCCGCGGAGTCCTCGACGATGGCAGCTTCCCGGATCGCCGTGATCCCCGGCGACGGCATTGGCAAGGAGGTCGTTCCCGAGGGCCTCCGCGTTCTCGAAAAGGCCGCCGAACGATTCGGCCTGGCCCTCGCCTTCGACCATTTCGACTTCGCGAGCTGCGACTATTACCTCGCCCACGGCGCCATGCTTCCTGACAACTGGAAGGATCAAATCGGCGGCCACGACGCCATTTTTTACGGCGCCGTCGGCTGGCCGGCGAAGGTTCCCGATCACATCTCGCTCTGGGGGAGCCTCATCAAGTTCCGCCGCGAGTTCGACCAGTACGTCAACCTGCGCCCCGTCCGGCTGATCCCGGGCGTTCCGTGCCCGCTGGCGAACCGAAAGCCGGGCGAGATCGATTTCCTGGTCGTCCGCGAGAATACCGAGGGCGAATACTCGTCGGTCGGCGGCCGGATGTTCGCCGGGACCGATCGCGAGTTCGTCGTCCAGCAGGCCGTCTTCACCCGGATCGGCGTCGACCGCATCCTCCGATACGCCTTCGAGCTCGCCCGATCGCGGCCGAAGAAGCATCTCACCAGTTGCACCAAGAGCAACGGAATCTCGATCTCGATGCCCTACTGGGACGAGCGCGTCGCCGCGATCTCCGCGGAATATCCTGACGTGAAGGTCGATCAATATCACGTCGACATCCTGACGGCGCACTTCGTCCGGTTCCCCGACCGGTTTGACGTGGTGGTGGCGAGCAACCTGTTCGGCGACATTCTCTCGGACCTCGGCCCGGCCTGCACCGGGACGATCGGGATCGCGCCCTCGGGCAATCTGAACCCGACCCGCGAGTTCCCCTCGCTCTTCGAGCCGGTCCACGGCAGCGCTCCGGACATCGCCGGCCGCGGGATTGCCAACCCGATCGGGCAGATCTGGTCCGGGGCGATGATGCTCGACTTCCTCGGCCGGGCGCCGGGGGTCGACGGCGAGCCCTTCCACGCGGCGCATGACGCGATCCTGCGCGCGATCGAGGACGTCTGCGAGCATGGCCCGAGGACGCCCGACATGGGCGGCGACGCCACAACCGAGCAGGTCGGCCGCGCGATCGCCTCGGCGATTCGCCCGGGGCTCGCGGACCGGGTTCGGTGACGTGGAGGCTCAAGGGCCAGGGGAAAGCTGGCCCAGTCTGACTGACCCGCGAGGATCCCGAGGGGTCATCCGGGCCGGCCAATCCATTCCTCACCATGACGGAACAGAGAGGAGACTTTCCGATGCGTTGGTATCACTGGATCGCCGGGTCGGCCGTCGTGCTCTGGCTGGCGGGTTCGTCGTTGGCCCTCGCGGCGGGTCGGGGCGCCGAGGAGAGCGCCCACGCGATCACGCTGCTCTACATCGCCGACCTGCACGCGCAGCTTGAGCCGCACGCCGAACTTTTCTGGCAGGGCGGCCACGACGAGACAACCACCGCGGGCGGCGTCGCGCGGATCGCCAGGGCGGTCGAGGCGATCCGCCGCGAGCGGCCCGGCCAGGTCCTCTTCATGGACGCCGGCGACACCATCCAGGGCTCGGCCGCCGCCGCCTGGACCGAGGGCCGCGTGGTCGTCGCTCCGCTCAACGCTCTCGGGCTCGACCTCGGCATCCCCGGGAACTGGGAGGTTGTCTACGGCGCCAGGGCCCTCGAAAAGCGGGCCCGTGAGTTCCGCCATCCCCTGGTCGCCGCGAACATCCGCAACGCGGCGACCGGCCAGCTCGTGTTTCCGCCGTATCTCATCAAGGAGGTTGGCGGTCTCCGGATCGGCGTGATTGGTTTCACCGATCCTGACGTCCCCGAGCGCCAGCCGCCGAGCTACAGCAAGGGCCTGATCTTCGACGGTGCCGAGGTGCTTCCGAAGGTGATCGAGGAGCTTCGCCACCGGGAGAAGGTGGACCTGGTCATCCTGCTGAACCACGTTGGCCTGCCGAAGGCGATCGGCCTGGCCGAGACGCTCAAGGGGGTGGATCTCGTTCTCTCGGGCGACACGCACGAACGGACCTACCAGCCGATCGTCCGGGGTGAGACCTGGGTGGTCGAGCCGGGGAGCTTCGGTTCGTTCCTCGGGCGGTTGGACCTGACCCTCCAGGGTGGTAAAATCGTGGACCGGAAATGGGAGCTGATCGAACTGCGTGCGGACCGGTTTGGCGAGGATTCGGCGGTGAAGAAGGTCGTGGACGAGGCTCTGGCCCCGCTCCGGCCCCGGCTCGACGCGGTGATCGGGCGGACGGAGGTGCCGCTGATGCGGTATAATGTCGTGGAGACGAGCCTCGACGACGTTTTATCGGACGCGCTGAGGGAAGCGGCCGGCACCGAGATCGGCCTTTCCAACGGCTTCCGCTTTGCGACGCCGAAGCCCGCTGGGCCGATCCGCGAGTCGGACCTCTGGGACTGGCTGCCGATCACCACGAGGCTGAAGGTGGGCCAGGTGACCGGCCGGCAACTGCGAGCCTTCTGGGAGCGAGAGGCCGAGCACGTTTTCTCGCGCGATCCCAAAAAGCTCTTCGGCGGCTGGCTGCCCCGCCCCTCCGGAATGACGGTCCGGCTCGTCGCCGGCGCCCCGACAGGCCATCGAATCCGCGAGATCCGGATCGGCGGCAAGCCGGTGGAAGACGATCACCGCTATACCCTGGTCGCCTGCGAGCGTGAGGGAGACGAGCCGGACAAGCTTTGTCGAATCCCCCATGTCCAGGCTCCCCGGGTGCTGGATATCGACGCCCACGAGGCCGTCAGGCGCTATCTGGCGAGGCATTCGCCCCTGCCGGCCGCGGTCGGCGGCCGGGTGGTCGCCGAGGATCTGCCGCCGGTCGTCCGATCGCAGGTCCTGCCGTCCGGGTCCGGGGGAAACCGCCGACCGGATCCGCATCCCACGCCGTAAGGAAGAGGAAGCCGAGGAGCTTATGCCAGCGGACCAGCATCACCGGATCGTGATTGTCGGGGGAGGGACGGCGGGGATCACCGTCGCCGCCCGTCTGGCCCGGAAGCTCCGGCGGCCCGAGATCGCCATCATCGAGCCGTCGTCCAGGCACTATTACCAGCCACTCTGGACTCTCGTCGGTGCCGGCGTCTTCCCCAAGGAGGTCAGCGAGCGCGATGAGGCCGACTTCATCCCCCAGCGATCGACCTGGATTCAGGACGCCGTCACCGAGTTCCGCCCCGAGGAAAACGTCGTCCTGACCCGCGACGGTCGAACGATCGGCTACGATTACCTGGTGGTTGCGCCCGGCATCCAGGTCGACTGGAGCGCCGTTGAGGGCCTCGAAGACTCTGTCGGCTCGCAGGGAATTTGCAGCAATTATGATTATCGGACGGTGGAATACACCTGGGAGTGCCTCCGGAACTTCCGGGGCGGGACCGCTCTTTTCACCAACCCGGGGACGCCGGTGAAGTGCGGCGGTGCGCCCCAAAAGATCATGTACCTGGCCGACGACCACTTTCGCAAGTCCGGAGTTCGCAAGGGGTCGCGGGTGGTTTTCGCCTCGGCGATCGGGGCGATCTTCGCGGTTGAGCGATACGCCCGGACGCTGGAAGGTGTGATCGCCCGCAAGGGGATCGAGACCCTCTATGGTCACGATCTGATCGCCGTCCGGCCTGGCTCAAGGGAAGCCGTCTTCCGCCGTCCGGCGACCGGTGAGGAGGTGACGATCTCGTACGAGATGATCCATGTGACGCCGCCGATGAGCGCCCCCGACTTCGTCAAGCGGAGCCCGCTGGCCGACGCCGCCGGCTGGGTGGACGTCGATCGGCATACCTTGCAACACGTCCGGTTCTCGAACATCTTCGGCCTGGGCGATGCCAGCAACCTGCCGACCTCGAAGACCGGCGCTGCGATCCGCAAGCAGGCCCCGGTCGTGACCCGCAACCTGCTCGCCGCGCTGAAGGGCGAACCGCTCGCCGCTCGCTACGATGGTTACACGTCCTGCCCGCTCGTGACCGGCTACGGCCGCCTGGTCCTCGCCGAGTTCGATTACGACAAGAACCCGCGCGAGACCTTCCCCTTCGACCAGTCGAAGGAACGTCGGAGCATGTATCTTCTCAAGAAGTACGGCCTCCCGGCATTCTACTGGAACAGCATGCTCCGCGGCCGGGGCTAGGCATTCCGTCATCGGCGGGGTGGGATTGGGGATGCGCGACGCGATCGTCGCCGAGTTGTGGCAGAACGCACGCCATGACCCGCGAGCCTCAGGCGGGCTGGCCTTCGCGGGTCTCGCGAGTCCCGGGGCAGGGATTCTTCCTCGGGAATCGGCCCGGGGAATCAATGGCCCTCGACGTAATCGATTCGGAATCGCTTGTTCGTGACGAAGAGCACGGTCACGTCGCCCGAGGGGCCTGCGCCGTGCTCCATGACCTCGCCCTCGGGGAACCAGACGAACGACCCTGGACCGAATGTCCCCCTGTGTGTCACCAGTTCGCCTTCGAGCACGTAGAGGCCGTGGCCGCAGGGGTGGGTATGGGCCGGATTCACGAGGCCGGCCGGGTATCGGACCATCCGGATCTCGGCGCCGGTTTCCGGGTCGGTGTAGAGGTCCTTGCGAAGGATGGCCCGGCCGAGCTTTTCGTTGAATCGCTCTTCCCAGGAGCACGCCGAGGTGTCGATGGCGTAGAATTCGTCGTGCCGCATGGGTTTCTCTCCTGAGGATTCACTCCGTCGGGTCGGATGTCGCCACTCCCTGGGGAGTGCGGGCCGCTTGCCCGATTCTACGGCCGGTGTGCCCGTGCGCCCACGGGGTCGCAGGCCGAGACGGTGCGGGGCGGATCGGCCCGTCGATCCGTCACTCGGTCGAGCATCCCAGAGCCATATGGCGCCCGAGTGGTCCGCGACGTCGAATGTCGGCCGGGGGGGCCCAGGTCGCGGTTGCGACCTCGCCTTCGCCCGTCGTCCGACCGAATGAGGCGGGTTCGTCCTGGTCGTAAGCGGAGACGTCGATCTCCATGGCGGCCCCGAGATGGACGCGCGGCCCGGCGACGTAGCGCGGCGGAAGCTTCCGGTTCAGGGCCATCACGATCACGGTCGGCCATGCGCCGTGGAATTCCTCCCACGAGGCGATGTCGTCGAGTGGCGGGCGGAAATGGTCGCGCAACGGCATGGCACGGTCCTCCGGATGGCCATTGTAACCGTTGGATTGCTCGCCGTCCGTGCAACCCCTTGCGGTCGGTCGGCTCCGGCGAGGAGAGCCGGATCGACCGCCGCGCCCGAGGCTCGCGAGATCCGCCAGACGCAAGATCGAAGCCCACCCCGATCGGGCCCGACCGTCCACGATCGCCCCGGAGCGGGGCGGTTTACCCCACGACCGCGCTCGCGGAGTCGGCCAGGCTCAGGTGGTCGTAACATGCGGCCGAGGCCGTGGGAATGAGGCATGAGTCGATCCCGGGCGCGGTCCGGCGCCAGGTCGCGTTCAGGCCAGCCGGAGGATGCGGCAGGTCTCCTCGTAGGTTTCCTCCAGCTCCAGGGGGACGGCGAGGTCGTCGGCCAGCCAGAGCGGGAGCGTCGGCAGAGGATGGCCAAGCGTCAGGGCGTGGTTCCAGGTCTGGAAGCGCCAGGTCTCGCCCGGGCGGGTCCGTCGACAGGCGGCGGCATACGTCCAGGACGGATCGGCCGCGAGCGCGGGGTCCGTCTGGCCGATCAGGTCGAGCAGGTCGCCGTAGAGGTTGAACTGGCGGGTGGTGACCAGATCGACGATCGCGACCGAGACCTGCTCCTGGAGCAGGGCCGCGCATTTCGACACGAACGCACGACGGTTCTCGGGTCGGTCCTTGTTGGCCGGGCTGACGATCTCGACGGCGGCGACCAGGCGACGGTGCCGCCTCGTGTCGTGGATGCGGACCTCGTAGGCGTCCTGGTCGGGCAGGTCGGTGGCGACGTCGAATGTCGGCCGGGGCGGGGCCCAGGTCGCGGTCGCGATCCCGCCTTCGCCCGTCGTCCGGCCGAATGATGCGGGTTTGTCCTGGTCGTAAGCGGAGACGTCGATCTCCATGGCGGCCCCGAGGTGGACGCGCGGCCCGGCGACGTAGCGCGGCGGGAGCTTCCGGTTCAGGGCCATCACGATCACGGTCGGCCATGCGCCGTGGAATTCCTCCCACGAGGCGATGTCGTCGAGTGGCGGGCGGAAATGGTCGCGCAACGGCATGGCACGGTCCTCCGGATGGCCATTGTAACCGCCGGATTGCTCGCCGTCAGTGCGACCCCTTGCGGGCCGGTGCCGCGGTCGGCTCGCTCGGCTGTCGGGAATCGGAGGGGCCCTCCTCGCGTCGGACGATCTCGCGCCGGTCGGGGGCCCTTGTGCTGCCCTGCCCTCGGGAGAAGGCCGCCTTCGAAGGGCCGACGGCGGGGTCGGTCCGGCTTGAGCGACAACCCCCTCACGACCCGGGCGGATTCGGCCGGAGCGCCCCGAGAAGCTTCGTCCCTTCGGCGACGCCCAGGCCGGTGCAGGCGTTCCAGGTCGGGCCGGCCGAGTAGGCACCGTTGTTCCCCGAGGTGATCTCGCGGAAGGCTCCATCCTTGTAGGCCGCGCCGTAGAGGTTCGGGTTCAGGAATCCGACCGGCTTTCCCAGCGACTGGTTCAGTCGGGCGATCAACCCCGCCCAGAGCGGCGCGACGGCGCTCGTCCCGCCGACCACCGTGTCCGTCCCGTCGACCCGGACCTGATAGCCGGTGTTCGGGTCGGCGTCGGCGGCGATGTCCGGGACACCCCGGCCGGTTCCGCCGCCCGGGTTCGCCGAGGGCGGGATCGGGAAGCCGTCCTGGTAGCTCGGCACCGGGAACTGTGTGCTGATCCCACCACCGGTCGCACCGTTGCCAGGCCCGTCGTTCCAGACCACCTCCGAGACAATCGACCCGCCCGAGACCTGCACGCTCGTCCCGCCGCAGGCGAGCACGTACGGACTCGACGCCGGGAAGTCGACGTGCGCCTGGCCGTCGCCCACGCCGCCGTCGGATCCACTGTCGCCCGCCGAGACGCAGACCGTCACACCCACCGCCGAGGCATCCCGGAACGCCTGGTCGAACTGCTCCATCGCCTGCGCCGTCCAGTTTGCCTCGGCCGATCCCCAACTGATCGAGAGGATCGAGGGGCGGTTCACCGTGTCGTGGACCGCCTTCGTGATCGCGTCGAGGAAGCCCTGCACCGTGTTGGGCGCGAAGTACACCACGATCTTCGCTCCAGGTGCCACCGCGCCGGCGACCTCGATGTCGAGCGCGACCTCGCCGTCCGGACCGGACGGGTCGCCCGTCGGGGAGTTCGTTGCGCCGTCGACCAAAACACTTCGAATCGTCGGGCCCGGTATGCCGATCGCGGAAAAATAGGTCTGCAAATCCGAAGGATCGTAGCCGCCGCCCAGCTCGATGATCGCGAGGCATTCGCCGGTCCCGTCGAGGCCGGCGGGGAAATTGTAGAGCTGCGCGAGCTGCGGTGGGGTGAACGAGGATGTGGGAAACCCGGCGGCCGGTCGGATCGTCGGACGACCCCGGCGATCGCGGCCGACGATCCGGAAGGTCGGCCGGGCCGCGGGGCGGTTGTCGAGGCCGAAGACGCCGACGATGATCCCATCAAGATCGGCCGGGATTTCAATCGAGCCCGATCGGCCCCGGTACGTCCCGCCGCCGGGCAGGTCGTATTCCTGGAGGGTCACGCCGAAGGCCGACTCCATCGCGGCGACCGTCCCGGAGAGCCAGACGCTTCGTCTTCCCTCGCTGGCGAAGGCAAGACGAAGGCCATGCGCCCGGGCAAACGCCTCGACGCGGTCGATGTCATCCTGCGAGGCGCCGTGGTCGGTGGCGAGTTGTTCGCGAGTGAGGTAGTCGCGGGCGTCGGTAGGTCCGGAGTGCATCGTCCGCGCCTGAACCTCGGGCGTGATCGCGGTTCGAGGCCGGAGCCGGACCGTCACCTCGATCCGCTCGTCCGGGTGCGCCGGGCCGATCGGCCGGGAGCCTGCCACGGGTCCGATCTCGCTGCCCTGGAGCGTCACCTTGTTGTTCGCGGACATCGACATGCTCCGTCCTCCTCGATTCGACCCGGGGATCGCCATCCCGCCAAGGACGAATGTAAGGTGCGGCGGTTGCCGAGTCCAGGGCGCCCCGGGCGTTCTCGCGACTCGGCCCGGTGGGGATGTCCGGTAGTTCCCCACTTGACGGAACGACGACCCTATCCCCAAATTCGTTCGGCGACCGAGTTCCTTCGATTCGAGGAGTGATCGGATGACTTTCGTGAAGGGGATGATCGTGGTGGCGGCCGTTTCGGGCGTCTTCGTCGCGACGGCGAGGGCCGCGGATGGGAACGAGGTCGTCGGCACCTGGAAGTTGACCTACAGCCCCGGTGACGGCGACCATGAGGCCACGCTGACCGTCTCGAAAGAAGGGGCTGGCCTCAAGGGGTCGTTTCGCGACGGCGAGCGGAAGTTCGCGATTACAAGGATCGAATACCGGAACGGAACGCTCTCCTTCAACGCCCGGGCCGCGCGCGACGGCGATCGAACGATCGTCGCCTTCGAGGGGCAGGTCAAGGGCGACGCCATCAAGGGAGACGGAAGCTGGGATGCGGGCACGAGGGGCGGTGTCTTCCCGTTCGAGGGGAAGCGCGCGGCCGAGTCGGCGACGGCGCGCGACTCCTCGGTCATCGCCGTCGCGGGGAAGCCGAACCTGTTGATGGGTATCTACGACGTCAGGGCGCTCGGCTATCGGGTTGACGAGTTCTTCGTCTCAGGAACAGCCACCTCCTACAAACTGGCCGGCGAGGCGACCGAGGATGGGAAGTGGCAGGCTCTCCCGACGGGGACGGCTCCGTACACGACCCGGATCGTCGTGGTCCGGCCGAGCGATCCCTCGAAGTTCAGCGGGACGGCCGTCGTCGAGTGGTTGAACGTGAGCGCCGGCCTCGACGTCCCGGTCGACTGGAACATCGCTCATCGCGAGATCCTGCGCCGGGGGCACGCCTATGTGGCGGTCTCGGCGCAGAGGGTCGGCGTCGAGGGTGGGCCGGGTCTGCTCGGCCGCGAGTTGCCGGCGTTGAAGAAGGCCGACCCGGATCGTTATGGCCGCCTCAGCCATCCTGGGGATACGTTTTCGTATGACATCTTTTCCCAGGTGGGCCGGACCGTGAAGGAGGCGGCGGAGAGCAAGGTTCTCGGGCCGCTTGTTCCCCTGCGCGTGTTGGCGATCGGCGAGTCTCAGTCGGCCTTTTACCTGACGACCTACGTCAATGCGGTCGATCCGGTCGCCCGGGTTTTCGACGGCATTCTGATCCACTCGCGGATTGCGGTTGGTGCGCCGCTGGACGGGGCCTCGATGCTCGCCGCGGTCATGGGCGGGGTGAAGGCCGCGAAGCTGCGGCCTGACCTCCGCGTCCCGGTGCTGACGGTGATCACCGAGAGCGACCTTCTCGGCTGGTTCCCGCTGAAGGGCTATCACGCCGCTCGACAGCCGGAGACGGATCGACTCCGCGTCTGGGAGATTGCCGGGACGGCGCACGCCGATAATTATGTCTTTACCGTGGGATTCATCGATTCGGGGAAGCAGTCGGCAGAGAAGCTCGCATCGGCCTACGCGCCGACCACCGAGATGCTGGGCCGGAAGCTCGACCGGCCCATGAATTTCGGCCCACAGCACCATTACGTCGTCGAAGCGGCGCTCCGGCAGCTCGACCGATGGGTTCAAACGGGTCAACCCGCGCCGAGGGCGCCGGAGCTGAAGCTCGCCGAGGGGAAGACGCCGAAGCTGGTCGCCGATGCAAACGGCCTGGCCGAGGGCGGCATTCGGACGCCCTGGGTCGACGTCCCGACCGCGGTCCTCTCGGGGGCGGGGAGCATGGTCGGCTTCGGCAAGCCATTCGACGCGGCGACCCTCAAACGCCTCTATCCGGGCGGGAAGGCCGAGTACCTGAGGAAGTTTGAGGCGTCGCTCGACGCGTCGATCCGGGCCGGCTTCCTCCTGCCCGACGACCGGTCGGAGATCCTTCAACTGGCGGATCTCGGCTTTCCCCACTCCGATGAGCCGGCCGTGGGCGGGGATTGAATTCATCCGGGCCTGGCTCCGATGAGCGAGGCTTTGCCTTCTTCTTGGGGGGAGATAAGAGGCCAGGAACCGTTGTTTAAGGTTCCTGGCCCTCATGCTACGACCCGGACTGCATGAGTGGGTACCGTTTTTCTACAGAGCAATGCCATCTGGATTCCAGGCAAGCCAGCGGCTTTTTATCTCTGTTTCAATTGTGGTGATGGAAGGCCGGGTTGTCGGCGTTGCCGCCAGCGAGCAGATAGGCCAGCAGGTCAAGGATTTGTTCCTTGTCCAGCGTATTGAGCAGACCGCTGGGCATGATGGACATCTTCGACGCGGCGCGGTCATCGATCAGCCGCTTGGAGATTTCCACTTTTTGCGGAGGAGTGCCCGAGAGCATCGTCAGCTTGGCCGGATCCTCCGCACTGATCACGCCGGTGCGCGTGGTTCCATCTTCAAGAGCAACCACGACCTGACGGTACTTCTCGTCGATGTTCTGCGAGGGTTCCAGAATCTCGCGCAACACAGCGCTCGCGTCGTGCTTGTATTTCTCCACCGTCTCGTCGATGTTCGGACCAACGGATTGATTCAGGACAGAGAGGCCTGGCGATACCGCCGTGTCGTCCTTCCTCAATTTGTGGCACTGAACACAACCAAGCGAGGCAAACAGTTGCTTGCCCGAATTGAAGTCGCGGTGCTGTCCGACGCGATTCAGATCCTTGGTGAAGTCGTTGAGTTTCCACTCGGTGACCTTGATCTGCTTCTGGGGATTCCTGGCGAGAAACCCCTTGAGGTCGTTGGTGACGAACATCATGCCGCGCATCAGGCGATGGTGGCCAGGGAACGAGCAAAGATAAGGGTAGGCCCCTTCCACGCTCGGCGCGGTGAATTCGATCACTTCTTCCTGGCCATAATCCGTCAGCCGACTGTGCCAGAGAATTTCCTTGCTGTCCGGGATAAATCCCACGTCAAAGCCCCGGGCTCCGAGATCGATCGCCGCCAGCCCGACCTCATCCGCCTTGCCCGGATTGACAAGCAGGATGTTGTGCGGCATGAAATCGATGTTCGCGAAGGTCAGCTTGACCTTCTTGCCGGGCTTCACAGTCAGTTCCCGAACGTCGTAACTCATCTTCTCAGGGACTGTGCCGATCCGGATCGTCGTCAGTTCGGGCGTGTCGCTGAGGATGCCGGACTTCTGTGAGGAGGCGAGCACCTCTCCGGCGACCTTGCCCCCGCGGTACGACTTTTCGACGTCCAGCCAGAAATGCTGCACGGTCCTCGCGGCGATCCTCGCGTGCGGCTCGGGCGAGTTCAACACCTGATCGAGCAGTTCGAAATCCTTCACGTTGTGCTGCTGGTGCAACCAGAGGGCTTCGAGGAAGTGATGGGCATCCTCTTTTTTGTGGGGATCGAACTGTGTCAGCCACTTCTTCGTGGCGGCGATGACCTCGTTCGAGTCGCGCTCGCTCAACTCAATCCGCGTGCGGTGGCGGATGCTGTCGACCGGTGATTTCAGGTTGTCGAGCAGAGCGGCAATGGGCTGGCCGTCGATCGGCACCGGCTTCTGCAATGGTCGGCCGATCGCGGTCATCCGGTAGATACGGCCGTGCGCGTGGTCGCGGTTGGGATCGCGTACATTGTGTTGCATGTGGCCGATGATGACATTATGCCAGTCGCTTAAATACAGTGAGCCGTCGGGCGCGAAGATCGCATCGGACGGCCGGAAGTTCTTGTCGCCGCTCATCAGCAGGCCGCGCGAGCTGTCCCTGGTCTTTGTGCCATCCGCGTTGGTGACGGTGACGTTCAGTTCGTCGCCAGCCGGTTCGCCCCACACGGCTCCCGTCTCGGGGTTGCGCTCGAGATGGTAGTGCTTGATACCCAGGAAGCCGATGACGTTGCAGATCAGGAAGTCGCCTTGCATCGACTCGGGGAAGTGGGTGCTACTCACCACCTCGTTGGCGCATACGGGACGGACTTCTTTTTTCAGCAGCTCGTGCATCTTGAAGCCGTTCCCCTCGGGTCGCACCTGGTACGCGCGGCCGCCGGTGCCGTCGGTCGCGTAGTGATAACCCCAGTAGTCGAACGAGATGCCGTGAGGGTTTGGTGAATTCAGGGCGTGCATCGAGATGGTGAAGCGGCGCGGATCGAAACGATACATGGCCGAGGCGGACGACTGCAAGGACGGGCCCCAGGGATGTTCATGGTTGTGGACCATGAAGACGCCGCTCTGCCAGTAGATGCCGCCGTCGGGGCCGTAGATCAGATTGTTCGCGCCGTGGTGCGTGTCGGACGTGTCGAGGCCTTGCAGCATGTGGATGCGCACGTCGGCCACGTCGTCCCCGTTCGTGTCCTTGAGAAACAGCAGGTCCGCCTGGTTGGTGACGATCACACCGCCGTTCCAGAATTCGAAGCCCAGAGGATTCTGCACCCTGGCAAACTCCGTGACGCGATCCGCACGGCCGTCGTGGTCGTCGTCATGCAGAATGATCAGGGCGTCGTTCATCTTCGAGTGCGGTTCCCACTTGGGGTAGGTCGGCCAGACGGCGGCCCATAAGCGGCCCTTCGTGTCGAACTGCAACTGCACCGGTTTGACAAGCTGCGGGAAGCGGGCCTCGTCGGCGAACAGGTTCACCTGGAAACCCCTGGCCACGGCCATGCGCTGGATTCCCTCTTCGCCGCTGATGTAATTCAGCGAGCCTTCCTTCATCGCGTCGGAACTCTTGCTGCCGCCGCCGACATTCGAGATGACCGGTACGGGTTGGGGAATGTTGTGCTCATCCAGGATCTTGTTTTGACCGGCGGCCCGCGCCCAGACCACTTCGTCGCGGTTCGCGGTCATGATGTCGAGCATCGTCAGTTCGGGCTGAAGAACGTCGGCGTTGCTCTGATCGTTGACGAACCTCAGCGTCGAGCGGCTGCCCCAGATGTCGTTGCCGTCGGAAGCGCGATAGCGGTTCCACCAATGCAGATTCTTGTCGAGCACGGCCTGACGCAACGATTCGAGCAAGGAAGACGTGCTGATCGGCTTCCCTAGCAATTGCCCGGCGATCACCTCGGCCAGTTGCCGGTCGCCCTCCTCGGAAAGATGCACACCGTTGATGGTGAGTGGGTGACTGGACCTGGCGAAAAGATCCAGGGTCGGGTGGAAGAGATCCACAAACGCAACGCCCGCCTTTTTCGCTGCCGAGGCCGTCGCCCTGGTGAAGTCCGCGAGTCGCACGTTGTGCGCCCGGCCGTCAGGCACGTTGGGGTTGTGCGTATCCTCGTGTGCGATCGGGCTAAAGAGCACGATGCGGGGGAAGTCCTTTCCATTCGGCTTCGCACCGCGCGTCTTCTTGACGAATTCGAGCAACTGCTCTTCGTAGGCAGCCGGTGTGGTGTCGAACGATTCGTTGTAGCCGAACATCGCGAAGACGACCGTCGGCTTTACCTTCCGCAGATACTCGGTCATCGAGATCTGCCCGGAACTGCGTGGGTAATTGTTAGGGCGGTCTCCGCTGGTGCTCATGTTGCGGAAGCGGATGTGGTGGTTGGGGAGCTGGCTTTGCAGCAACGTCTCCATCCAACCGTCGTGCTGGAGCCGATCCGCCAGACCGTTGCCGAGAATGGCAACCACGTCGTCGGGTTGAAATGCGAACGGCAGCGGGTCGCGATAATCGGCCGGCACGGGGGCCAACTCGGGGTCTGACGACGAGGGAGTCCGCGTTCTCCTGTTGTTCGGCCTCGCTGTTTGGCCGGCACTCGCCGCTCGCAGGACTTCGCGACCGAGAGACTTGCCCGGTTTGCCATCGTACGTGAGATAGTGCAGAGAGCCGCCGTTATGGACGTCGATCTCCATGGCCTGTGGTGCGGCGATGTCGGTTGCGCGAAACACTTCCTTCCGGTCGGCGTCCAGAAGCTTGAGTGTAAAGCCGGCCAATCGGCGTTCCATGCCGCTGCGGTTCCAGATGCGGACCGTTTCAATGGACCTCGGCTCGACAAGCTCGAGTTCCCACCAGGGATTGGTTTCACCGGCATTGGAAGTGTGCGTCTGCCCTTGCTTGCCGTAGTCGGGATTCTTGTTGCCGTCGATCGCCTTCGAGGCGACCCCGCTTCCATTGGTGCTGGACTGAGTGGCCTTTCCGCCGACAGCGATGTTCCGGCCGTCGCTGAACACCTCCACTTCCGCAAGCGTGAGAATCCGGTTTTTGCCCGGCAGTTCGATGCGAAGGAAACGGACCGGTTTGCCTGTGACCGATGGCTTCCCGTCGTGCCTGGCGGTCGGCTGAGTTTTGGCCCCGTCTTTTCTGCGATCGTTCTTCGTGGCCCTGGGATTTTGCGTATTGTGGTTGGCTGGAATGGGACTCTCGAAACCGGCGTAGGCGACTGGCTTGATGCCGCGCGCGTGACTTCCGTTTCCAAACGTGTTGGGCTCGAACGGCCCCACGAAGCGGATGTTGGTGTCGGGCTTGATCGCATCCTCCAGGCCCACCGCCCAGAAGCAGCCGTTGATGATCAGCCGACGGTAGCCGTCGTTCAGCAGGTCTTCCGGAGTTCCGTAAAGCGACGTGAACACACGCCCGGACTTTCCCGACTCAGTCTTGTAGGTGCGGGTCCACTCCGAAGGCATCGGCGGCTTGGTTTCGTCGACGGGCGAGTCGGGCGTCATGCCGTTGAGCGGCTGTGCCATCGTGAGAATCTCGCCGTCGGTCGGTTTGCCGACATAGGCTCCCGCCTGCACCCAAACGTCCTTCACGCCTCGCAGAATGGGATGATTCCGCTCGCTCTCGACGACCGTGATCTTCGTGCTCTGCTGATGATTGCGGCCATAGTGTCCGACCCACGTCTGGCCCAGCACCTGATGCCCAAAGCCAAGCTCATGGTCCGGTCCCTTGAAGTTGAAGGAGTATCTGGCAAACGGCTCGTTCCCTTTCGTCCGGAACGCGTGAGTTGCCGTGCGCAAGCCGACCACCGGCCCACCGCGTTTGAGGTACTCGTCAAAGTGCCTCATTTGCTCGGGTGGAAAGTCCTGGAACCGCAGGAAGACCACCGCCAGGTCGGCCGTGTCCAGTGCCTCCATGCCGGGCATGTACGAGTTCCCTGGAACAATCTCTCCGGTCTCCTTGTCGACATCGAACAGCACGGTGCATTTGAAGCCGTGATGCTTCGCCAGTATCCTCGCGAGCGCCGGCAGTGATTCCTCCGACCGATACTCATGATCGCCCGCCAGGAACACGATGTGTTTGCCGAACCCTGCGCCGCTTGTGCCCTCGTAAACGACGCCCTGACCGTTCGCCGTCACCGCGGCCATCGCCACGAACAGGAGCGTTGCCATTGTCGGTTTCGTGCTGAGCATCCATCTATCTCTCGTCATGGGTGGTTTCCTGTTCGGGCGTTGGTAGATCACTCGTCGGGGTTAGCCGACGACGGGCGGCCTATCGGAAGGAGAGTCGGGTGTCCGCTGCCGTCCTCATGGACATCAACCGCGCGGAACCCGAGGTCGCTGAACGACTCGATCGCCGGATACGAGGGCTGGTGCTCTGGTCGCGTCCGAACGGCCCCACGACCATGCCGGGCCTGAACGGCGGACCAAAGGGTTTCAAGTGATTTCCCTCCAGCGTTGAGAAGTTACGATGCCCCCCGATCGTGCTGGGCGAGAAGGCACTATCATACTTGATCCAATCGGTGGCGTATTGCGTGCAATTCCAGGGTGCGACCGAGAAGGTCAGCCGGTCCCGAGGCTTTGAATTTTCGGTGATGGTCACGGTCACCGCAAGTCCCTCGCCCTCGGGCGCGGAGCGGGTATAAAGATAGCCATGTGGGAATTGTTTTGGGTCAGGGAGAAAGGGTCGCAGGGAGAAAGGGTCGGGAGCCAGATCGACATCTGTCGGGCAGCCTCTCTTTCGGCGTCCCGACCGATCCGCCCGCCCAGGTCCCTTTTTCCGGCCGATCGCTGACGTCGTCCGGGGTCCATGGTCTGCTTCTGGACCTCTTCGTCGATCGCCTGCGAGCGTCGCCAGGATTCGCCCGCCTCGGTCGGATCGGTCGTGCATACAATCTTCAGGCTCGTCTGTTATTCTCATCCAGGACCGCGGAGGCGCGGAGCATGATTCCCAGACGCGGGAACCCGGGAAGAGTCGGTCCGGGAGGGATGGACGAGCAAGAGGCCGGACGATGATCGACGGCGAGCACGGGTCGAAGGAATCTCCGCGGTCGTCGCTATTCTGGGCGATCTGGTCGGTCTCGGCAGCGTTTGGGACGTACTCCTGCATGTACGCCTTCCGCAAGCCGTTCACAGCCTCGACGTATCCCGGCGGGGTGGTCTGGGGCGCGAGCGAGAAGACGGTTCTGGTGACGGCCCAGATCCTCGGCTATACGCTCTCGAAGATCATTGGTATCCGGGTGGTTGCCGAGACGACGCCGGCGCGGCGGGCCGCGACAATCCTGACGCTCATCGCCGCGGCCGAGGCGGCGCTGGTCTTCTTCGCGATGGCACCCTCGCCGCTGCATGTCGCCGGTTTGTTCCTCAATGGACTCGCCCTGGGCATGGTTTTCGGCCTGGTCCTGGGATTCCTGGAAGGCCGGCGGATGACCGAGGCGTTGACGGCTGGACTCTGCGCCAGTTTCATCCTGGCGGATGGCCTGATGAAATCGGTCGGGACCTGGCTGCTCCGGATCGGCGTGACCCAGCGCTGGATGCCGGCGCTTGCCGGCCTGATGTTCGTGCCCTTGCTTCTGATCAGCGTTGGGATGCTCACTCGCATCCCGCCGCCAGACGCACGCGACGTCGCGAGCCGGAGCGCGCGGAAGCCAATGAATCGGCGCGAACGATCGGCGCTGTTCCGCCGGTATGCGCCGGGATTGTCGGCGATCATCGGGGTCTACCTGTTGATCACGATCGCGCGAAGTCTCCGGGCCGACTTCGCGCCGGAACTCTGGAAGGCGCTCGGGACGACGGTGACCCCGGCGACCTTCGCCCGATCGGAACTGCTTGTGGCCCTTGGCGTCCTGGCCGCGACGGGTCTGACCAGTTTGATCGCGGACAATCGCCGTGCGTTCTTCACCGCGCTCTCACTGGCCGGCGCGGGCGGGGCGTTGATGGTCCTGGCCCTTGTGGGGCTCGGCCGTCCGTGGTTTGGCGGATTCGACTTCATGGTTCTGATGGGCCTGGGGATCTACTTGCCGTATGTCGCGATCCACACGACGGTCTTCGAGCGGCTGATCGCGATGACTCGGGAGCGGGGGAATCTCGGGTTCCTGATGTATCTTGCGGACGCGGTGGGCTATCTTGGCTACGCGGCGGTGATGGTAGCCGGGTCGTTTCGGCCGCAGCATGGGGACATTCTGCGGTTTTATGCCGTGGTCTCGTGGCTGATCGCCGTCCTCGCGCTGGTCAGCCTGGCGTTCGGGTGGGTTTACTTCACCAGGCGGGTTCGTGTCGGTCTGCCGTCGGGAGCCGAGTCGTGAGTCGATTCTCGCGGGCCCTCGTGTTTCAAGGCCCTGGATTGCCGATGGAGTTGAGGGAGTTTCCGATCCCCGATCCCGAGGGCCCGGAGATCCTGGTGGAGGTCATCGCGTGCACGCTTTGCGGCAGCGACCTTCACACAATGAGCGGCCGGCGCCAGGAGCCGGTTCCATCGGTCCTGGGCCATGAGATCCTGGGTCGGATCGCGGCCTTCGGGCCGACGGCCCCGCGTCAGGATGCGGCCGGCCGGCCGCTGGAGCTGGGCGATCGCGTGACCTGGGCGATCGTGGCGAGTTGCGGCGCGTGCTTTGCCTGTCGGCGATCGCTTCCGCAGAAATGTGAACGGCGGGTGAAGTACGGCCATGAGGTCCTGGCCCCTCGTCGGGAACTCACCGGCGGTCTGGCGGAGCATTGCCTGCTGGCGCCTGGCTCGGCGATCTTCCGCGTGCCGGACCGGCTCCCGGACGAGACGGCTTGCCCTGCCAACTGCGCGACCGCCACCGTGGCCGGCGCGATCGAAGCGGCCGGCGAACTGGCCGACCGGTCCGTCCTGATCATGGGATGCGGGATGCTCGGCGTGACGGCCACCGCCTGGGCCCGCGCTCTGGGTTGCTCGAACGTGATCGCCTGCGACCTCGACGCCGATCGATGCACCCTCGCCCGGTCGTTCGGCGCCTCGGACGTCGTCTCACCCGAGGATCTGGCCGCCTGCGTCCTGGAGAGAACCGCGGGGCATGGCGTTGACGCCGCGATCGAGCTAACGGGTTCTTCCGACGCGTTCGAGGCGATGGATCCGCTGGTCCGGCAGGGCGGCACGATCGTGCTCGTGGGGGCGACGTATCCTGCGCGGTCGGTTCTCATGAACCTTGAGCAAATCGTCCGCCGATGCCTGACGATCCGCGGTTTGCACAACTACGCTCCGCGCCATCTTCAGGCGGCGATGGAGTTTCTCGAGGGCCACCCCGAATTCCCGTTTCCGTCGCTGGTGGCGGCCTGGGAGCCGCTGGAAAGTCTTGTTGAGGCGCTCCAAAACGGGAGGGCGCGGAACGGTCTGCGGCTTGGCGTGCGCGCTCGTTCGCCGCGATGACGGCGGGATCGGAACGAAAGGCCTGAGGGAGCCTGGCTCAAACGTTGCTGAGAGCCTGGCTTCCGCGGTTTTTCGCAGATCGATGATTCCACGGAAGAGCATCCAGAAGATCCGCGAACGGAAATCTCGGATTCGCTGCCCGATCGGCCGTCTGGCGGCCGGATTCGAGGGCGGTCCGGATCGTCGGGACCGCGTGGACCGCGACCCGGGCGGCCGGATGATTCGGCTGAGCCAGTTGGCGGTGCCGCGGGGCCTCCAGGAACGCCCGGCGGAAGCGGACGTGCTGGGCCCGGAAGGCGGCCGTCCGGGCCGAGGAGACCGTCAGCGGGACGTCCATGCCGCTCCCGACCAGCCCGGCGATCAGCGGACCGCCGACCGGCGAGCCCAGGCCCATCATCGCCGGCTTGCCGGCGCGGTACGAGGCGATCTGGTGGAAGTCCGACGGCGGGAGCGAGTAGAGCGTTGGCAGGGTCTGGCTCGGGCCGTCGAGCGTTCCCTTGCCCTGGAGGATCCGGCCCTCGTCGGCGATCGCGATGATCGCGGCCCAGGCAGGCGTGCCGAGGCTCGTCCCGCCGACAATTTGCCAGGTTCCGAGGCCGCTGGAGGGGTCGGTCTGATAGACCATGACGCCGGTATTCGGGTCGCCCAGGAAGGAGACGTCGGGCGTGATCCGCCGCCCGGCGCTGGAGATCGATCGCTGATAATGCGGCTCGGCGACGTACTTGCTCAGGCCGCCGCCGCTGCCGGCCCAGGAGACCTCGCTGGCGTAGTTGCCGGCGGCGTCGAGGTAGAGCGTCGTCCCGCCAACGGCCAGGACGTTCGGTGAAACCGCCGGCCAGCTCGATCCCGAGGCCAGTCCGTTGTCACCGCTGGCCGCCACGAACGTGATTCCGGTGTGGCCCGGTGGCGTTGTCAGGTTCAGCGATCCGTGATAGGCCGACTCGGGGAAACCCAGGCTCATCGAGACCACGTCCACCGTCGGTAGGTTTCGCGCGGTGTTGATCGCCGTCCGGATCGACGCCATGTTCTGCGAGGGCGCCTCGACCACCACGATGTTCGCTCCGGGTGCGATCGCGTGCGCCCACTCGACGTCCAGCGATTCCTCCAGCGACCAGGTCGGGTCGCTGGTGCTGCCAGCCAGGTCGACCACGTTCAGCGAGGGGGCGGGCAGGTTGTATGTCTGGTCAAACGCCTGCACGTCGGCGGCGAGGGTCGGATCGTGGTACGCCTCGATCAGGGCGATGGTTGTCCCGCTGCCGTCACCCGGGACCGTGGCGCCCGACGGTGTCGTCAAGGTGATCCCACTGAGCCCGTAGGCCTGCGTCACCTCCGCAGGGGTGAGCCCCGACGGTAGACAGCGATCGTCAAGCCGGTCGACGACCGGCCGCAAGC
>DAIDJI010000011.1 GCA_027451455.1 Planctomycetales bacterium
GGATGCGCGGCCTGATGGCCAAGCCCTCCGGCAAGATCATCGAGACGCCGATCAAGGCCAACTTCCGCGAGGGCCTCAGCGTCCTGGAGTATTTCTCCTCCACCCACGGCGCCCGCAAGGGACTGGCCGACACCGCCCTCAAGACGGCCGACTCGGGCTACCTCACCCGAAAGCTCGCCGACGTCGCCCAGAACGTCGTGATCACGATGGAAGACTGCGGTACCTCGCAGGGCATCACCAAGGGCGTCATCTACAAGGGCGAGAAGGTCGAGGTCACCCTCGTCCAGTCGATCCGTGGCCGGGTCAGCCGGGTCAACATCGTTGACCCCATCTCCGACGAGGTCGTCGTCAAGGAAAACGAGATGATCAGCCTGGCCGCGGCCAGGAAGCTCGAGGAGATGCAGATCGAGAAAATCCAGGTCCGGAGCCCTCTCACCTGCGAGGCCTCGCTCGGCGTCTGCCGCCGATGCTACGGGATGGACCTGGCCACCGGACAGCTCGTCGAGTCGGGCATGGCCGTCGGAATCATCGCCGCTCAATCCATCGGCGAGCCCGGCACCCAGCTCACCATGCGTACCTTCCACATCGGCGGCGTCGCCACCCGCGCCGTCGAGGAAAAGGACGTCAAGGCCAAGCGCGACGGCAAGATCAAGTTCGTCGGCCTCAACATCGTCACCAACGACGAGGGCAAAATCATCGCCCTCTCCCGCAACGGCGAAATCCAGATCCTCGACGCCAAGGGACGCGAAATCGACAAGTTCGACGTCCCCGACGGCGCCGTCATCCTCGTCGAGGACGGCGCCCAGGTCACCCGGGGCCAGATGCTCGTCGAGTGGGACCCCCACAACATCCCCATCCTCGCCGAGGTCGGCGGCCAGGTGAAATTCGACGACATCGTCGAAAACGAGACGATGAAGGTCGAGATCGACCCCTCGGGCCACGTCCGGCGGACGATCATCGAACACAAGGGCGATCTGCACCCCCAGATCATCATTGTCGACGCCGAGGGCAAAACCCTCGACTACAAGTACATCCCCGAACGTGCCAGCATCGAGGTCAACGACGGCCAGACCATCTCCGCCGGTACCCTGCTCGCCAAAACCCCTCGTGAGGTCGGCGGAACCCAGGACATCACCGGCGGCCTTCCCCGCGTCACCGAGCTCTTCGAGGCCCGCCGCCCGAAGGAGCCCGCCGTCATCGCCGAGATCGACGGCCGCGTCGAGATCCTCGAAGAAAAGCGCAGGGGCAAACGCACGATCATCGTCCGCAACGAAAGCGGGATCGAACGCGAGCACCTCGTCCCCCACGGTAAGTACCTCCGCGTCCACGGCGGCGACCGCGTCCGTGCCGGCGACCCCCTCGTCGAGGGCCCGCTCGTCCCGCACGACATCCTCCGGATCTCCGGCGAGGAGGCCGTCCAGCGGTACCTCCTCCGCGAAATCCAGAACGTCTACCGCTCGCAGCGCGTCGAGATCGACGACAAGCACCTGGAGATCATCGTCGCCCAGATGCTCCGGAAGGTCCGGGTCGATAGCGTCGGCGACACCAATCTCCTGCCCGGCTCGGTCATCGACAAGTTCGAGTTCCGCCGGACCAACCTCGAACTGATGGGCGGCGTGAAGATCAAGGACGCCGGCCAGACCGAGTTCCGGGTCGGTGAGATCATCCCTCGCGAGGTCTTCGAACAGGAAAACCTCCGCGCCGAGGCCGAAGGCCAGCGCAAGGCCGAATGGATCCGGCCCAAGCCCGCCTCAGCGAGCACGCAGCTTCTGGGAATCACCAAGGCGGCCGTCCAGTCGGAGAGCTTCATCTCCGCGGCCAGCTTCCAGGAAACCACCAAGGTCCTCACCGAGGCCGCACTCGCCGGCAAGGTCGACTACCTCGTCGGACTCAAGGAAAACGTGATCCTCGGGCACCTCGTCCCGGCAGGAACGGGCTTCAAGGCCCACCTGGACGCCGAGGTCCGCATCCGGCCCGAGGCGCTCGATGCCCTTGCCGAGAAGGGTCCGGCCTTCGCCCGATACCGAGACGAGGCCCCGGCCGGCTCCCGCAAGGACTGATCCCTCCGGCCCTCCGTACCGACCTGAAGTTCCGGAAAGCACCCACCGGCCCGCTCCGTCGATCGCGACGAGGCGGGCCGGTTCGCATCCAGCATACCCGTCCCGCCCGAGGACGTTCCGCACCCCGAACCCCCGAGCGCCGGGCGAAGATCGGTCTGCACGCCCAGGTGTGGACCGATCATGCGAGGCCCCACCCTTCCCCAAGGTTTTTCCCCAACGCGCAGCAATCCGAATGGTTTCGGACGCTTGAAGAACGGTTTCCGGTCCGCTAAATTGGGGAAATGGGCACGGTCGATGGAAATCGAACCGTCAAATCCCTGACAGAGAAGGGCGATCGCCCTCCATTCGGGTCGGCAGTCGGATCGTGGAAAGGCAGGCGCGGGATGGAGAGCCTACCAGAGGCCGAGGAGATCGACCGTGCGATCGCCGCTCATCGCGACTACCTCCTCCTCGTCGCCGATCGGTCGATGGCCCCTGCGCTGAAGGTCAAGGAAGGAGCCAGCGACCTCGTTCAGGAGGCCATGCTGGCCGCCCATCGAGCCTCGGGCCGGACCCGATTCGGCGATCGGCCGCCCTCGGAATTGCGGTCCTGGCTGCGTCGGTTGCTGCTCAACCGGGTGGCACGGGCCGCCCGTCGGTATTCCGGGACGCAAAAGCGCCAGCTTGCCCGCGAGTTCTCCATCGACGCCGAGATCGACCGCCAGGCCATCGCCGCGTCCCTCGCCATCGACCAGACCTCGCCCGGCGGCATCGCCTCGCGTCGCGAGGAGGAGGACCGGATTCGATCGGCCATCGATCGCCTCCCCGAGCGGCTGCGAGCGGCCGTCCTCTGGCGGCACCGCGACGGCCTCCACTTCGACGAGATCGGCCGTCGCCTCGGCTGCTCCGACGTCGCCGCGCGCAAGCTCTGGCTCCGGGGCCTCGACCAGCTTCATCGCGAGTTCGCCTCGGGCGAGGCGCCGGTCCATTAACCCCGGCCGGCCGCTCCAGACCCCCACGAGGCCCTCTCATGGAACCCGAATCGAATCACGAGGTGAACCCAGCCTCCGACCTCGATTCGTCGCCCACCGATATCGATGAACTCGAACGCCTCCGCTCCGCGAGCGAGGGGCTTCGCCTCCTCGAACGCCTCTGGCCCCGCGGCTCGGCCGAGCCAGCGACCATCCCCGATCTCCAGGCTCATCCCCATTCCAACGCCCCTGATCCTGCCGATCCCGATCCCGATCCCCATGCCGACGCGAACAAAACCTCAACGGCCGACCCGCCTCAGTTCGGCCGGTTCCGGATCGTCCGCGAGCTGGGCCGCGGCGGGTTCGGCGTGGTCTTTCTCGCGATCGACTCGGATCTGGGGCGTCCCGTCGCGTTGAAGGTGCCTCGGCCCGAGTGGCTGCTCGATGCGCCGGCCCGCGAGCGGTTCGTCCGCGAGGCCCGAGCGATCGCCGCGCTCGATCATCCGGGGATCGCCCCGCTCTATGAGGCCGGCGAGCTGCACGGCGTCTGCTACATGGCCTCGGCCTATTGCGAGGGGCCTAGCCTCTCCGCCTGGCTCCGCAACCGAAGGGCGCCGGCCGCCCCGAGGACGGCCGCTCGGATCGTCGCCAGGCTGGCCGACGCCGTCGCCCACGCCCACCAGCGCGGCGTTCTCCATCGCGACCTGAAGCCCTCGAACATCCTGCTGGCCCGGCCATTTTCCCGCGTCGAGACCGCGACCGCGACCACGTCCGCGACCGAGACCGCATCCGAGACCGAGGACTACTCGCCTCGAATCGTCGATTTCGGCCTGGCCCGGCTCCTCGACCAGGCGGCCGACGAGGTCACGGTCAGCTTCGCCGCGGCCGGTACCGCTCCCTACATGGCCCCCGAGCAGGCCGAGGGCCTTCGCGTCGGCCCGGGTGCCGACGTCTATGGACTGGGCGCCGTCCTCTACTCGATGCTCTGTGGACGGCCGCCGCACCGGAACGGTACCGACGCCGAGTCGATTCGCCGTGCCGTCGCTGCGGAGATCATCCCGCCCCGGTCGATCCGTCCCGAGCTTCCCCGCGACCTGGAAGCCATCGCCCTGAAGTGCCTGGAGAAGGACCCGGCCCGGCGATACGCCAGCGCCGGCCTCCTTCGCGACGACCTCCAGCGCTACCTGGACGGCCTCCCGACCCTCGCCCGGTCGGGTGCCCGATGGAACCACGTTCGAAGGGTCTGGTCTCGGTATCGCCGTCGGCTGACGCTCGCGGCGATGGTCGGAGCGGTCGGGACCGCCCTGTTCTCGGGCGTCTCCTGGTACGAGGACCAGCTACAAAAGGCCGACGATCGGGCCCGGGCACGCGAGAAAGAAGCCCGAGAGGTCCGCGCCTCCGCGCGTCGAGCCCAGTACAACGCCGACCTTCGCCAGGCCCGGCTGCTCCTCGACAACCACGAGTCGAGGCCGGCCATTGCCGTTCTCGAACGCCACCGCCCCGGACCCGGCGAGGACGACCTTCGCGAGTTCTCCTGGCGATACCTCCGCCAGCTCTCCGACCAGTCGCGTCAGACCCTCCGGGGCTTCCGCCGGGCGGTCTACTCGGTCGAGTTCTCGCCCTCGGGCGACCGCCTCGCCGCTGCGAGCCAGGACGGCACCGTCCGCCTCTGGGAGACCGGCTCCTGGCAACCGCTCCTCGCCCTCCGCGCCGATCGCCAGGAGGCGAATGCCGCCAGCTTCTCCCCCGACGGCCGATCGCTGGCGACCGTCGGCGACGAGGGAACCCTCCGCCTCTGGGATCTCGCCACCGGCCTCCCCAGGTTCGAGCGGCCCGCCCATCGCGGCGACGCCGTCATCGCTCGCTTCGCCCCAGGCGGCCGGACCCTCCTCACCGGCGGACGGAAGGACGGCCAGATCGCCCTCTGGGATCTCGACCAGGGGACCGAATCGGCCCGCCTCAAGGTCCATCCCGGCGACTTCGAGTTCGCCGCCTTTTCCCACGACGGCCGCTTCCTCGTGACCACCGGGAGCGATCGCGTCCGCCTCTGGGACGTCGCCCGCCAGGCGATGACCGCCGAGCGGTTCATCCCCGGGACGAAGCTGCAAGGCGCCTCGTTCTCGCGAGACGGCCGGACGCTCGCCCTGGCGAGCGAGGGGAAGCGGTGCGTCCTTCTGCTGGACCTCCCTCGCCTGGAGGTCCGCCGCGAACTGGACAGCCATCTCGACGGCATCTTCGCCGTCGCCTTCTCGGCCGACGATCGCACGATTTACTCCGCCGGCGAGGACGGCCTGATCCGCGGCTGGGACGCCTCGACCGGCGGGCTCCTCTGGACCCGTCACGGGCACGACGGCAAAATCTGGGGCCTGACCCTCTCGCCCGACGGCCGGACGCTCGCCTCGGCCAGCGGCGACGGGACGGTCAAGCTCTGGGACGCCGGTCCGCCCCTCGACCACGATACGGTCCCGATCCCAGGCAACGTGGCCGCGATCCGCCTCTCGGCCGACGGCCGGCAGATCGCCACGCTCGACCCAACCGGCCGCTACACGCTCCGATCGTCGCTCGACGGCCAGGTCCTCGAATCCCGGGACCTCCCGCTCGCAACCGGCGACGGCCCCTCGCCTCGACCGCCGATCCAGGGCGTCATCGCCGACGACCTGCGGACCGTCCTGATGGCCGGGGCCGACGGCCGCGTCTCGGCCTTCGACGGCAAGCAAACGCGGTCGCTCACCGGACCCGCCTCGGGCGCCCCGGAGCCGCTCTATTTGAAGCTCGACGCAGCCGGCCGCCGGGGCCTGATCGGCCACACGACGACCTGGCGGTTGGAATGCTGGGAGATCCCCTCGGCGCGTCGGATCGACGAGCGGACGGGCCCCTACGATGACGCGTACCTCTTCCCGGACGGCCGTCATGTCGCGATCGTCCAGAAGAACTGGCAGCCGCCGGTCCTCTGGGAACCGGGCGTGGCGGGGGTGCAATCCACGCCGCCTGGGAAGACCTTCAACCCGGCCTGCCTGGCCTTCTCGCCCGACGGCCGGGCGCTCGCCCATCGCGACCATTACTCGGAGGTCGGTCATCACGCGATTGTGCTTCGCGAGACGGAGCGACTCTCGGTGATTTCGACACCGATCCACTGTGCGACGCGGCCGTGGAGCCTGGCCTTCGACCCCACCGGCCGGACGCTCGCGGGCGGTTGTGAAGACCTTCGCGTCCACATCTGGGACGTCGCGACGGGCGAGGAGCTTTTGACGCTGGAGAACATGCCCTGCGTCCCCGGCCGGCTTCAGTACCTCGAAGACGGCCGAACCCTCGCCGCGATCCTCGGCCGTCCCGACGGAACGACCGAGGCCTGCTTCTGGCGGACAACATCGATCCCGGACTGAGGCGACGCGTGGCCCCTGGTCGCACCCGGGCGGTTATCCGGCCTCGACCGCGAGCGCCGGAGACTTTGGAGCGTCGGCCGGCCTGGTGCGGCCGGAGGAGGTGAGGTAGCGTCCAAAGCGTTCGGCGGGTGCCTCGATGAAGCGATACGAGAGCGAAGCCACGACCAGGCTGACCCCGGCCCAGACCAGCAGCGTCAAAGGCCGCGGACCCACCGGGCCAAGCCCCGCGATCACCACCGGATGGACAAGATACAGCGAGTAACTGATCCGTCCGAGCCAGAGGAAGAGTCCAGGGATCTCCACGTGATACAACTGCCGGGCGACAAGAAACGCGAGGACCCCTGCCAGACGTGCGGGTGCATGGGGATCACCCGCGGATACGTAGATGAGTCGGACCAGGAGCAACGCAAGACCGGCCACGGCCCCATACGCGACCATGGGTCGAAGCTCGCCTCGGTCCAGGCGGTGGAGGCATGTCCCAACCGACATGATGGCAAGGTAGAGGAGGAGTTCCCAGGAATGATACCCGCCGGTCAGCAAGGTCATTCCAGGCGCATAATGCCGTAGCCCATACGAGAGGAACATCAAGCTCCAGGCGATGGCGGCCGGCCTCTTATGCAGCCCCGCAAGCCAGATCAAGGACACCAGTCCATAGAACACCAGCTCGACCCAGAGCGTCCAGGCTCCCGCAACGATTGGGAAGCCGACAGCCCCTCGAATCATGGCCAGGTCGAACGGCAGCATCAATAGACTCGGCTCACCCTGGTTTGGAACGCTTCGACCCAGAGCCAGCAGGGCACCCGCCATCACCAGCGTGGCCGCGTATGCGGGGTAGAGCCGCCAGAACCTCCGAATCCAGAAAACCCGTAGCGAGGACGTCCGCTCAACCGACATCGGAATGACGTAACCGCTGATCACGAAGAACGCAATGACCGCAATGTGCCCTACGTGCATTCTTCGAGCGTAGAATCCATCCAGGGTCGCCCAGAGCACGCAGCCGCCATGGCCCAGAAGGACCGTGAACGCGGCGATCCCGCGTAGCGCGTCGAGCCACTCGACACGTGCACCGGCAACACGGCTCGTCCTGGGCTCAGGTGAGGTCGTTTCCGCCGTCATCGATCACCTTATCGTTCCGCGACGAGGGAAAGATGGCCGTGTTTGCCATCGAGAGGCATCCCCATCCCTCAGGTTGTCGGACCCGGCCGCGCCATTCTCCCGGCGGCCGGCCCCATCGACGATAATACAGCCTGATGCCTGAAGTCAATCAAGGCAACGCCCGCTGTTGATCTTTTGCAACAACCCCGAAGACAGGACCGTCCGCCGCGGGGCCGTCCTTTTAAAAGGCTCTCCCCGCGGCTGGGCTCGGCTCCGCGATCAGCGGATCTCGGCGGCGACCTCCGCCAGGTGGTCCTCGTGACAGACGACCAGCCCGCCGACCTTCCCCTTCGCGTACAGGACCAGGACCGGCGTCTTTCCCTCCCGATGCGCCTGCTCGGCCGTCTTCTCCCAGAGCGTTCGGATGGAGAGACTCGCCCGTAGCTTCGTCTCGATGTAAAGCCGATCGTGATCCGAGTCCGACCGCGTCTCGCCGCCGAGTCCGCCCCACGTCGATCCCGATCCAGGCTGCCGACGCGCCCCAAAGATCCGGGCCGCATCCCGCTCCCGCCGCTTCCACGTCGATCGGTGCGTGCTCATCCGCATCTCCCAAAAGGTGTCGTTCTCGATCTCCTGGACCTCACCGCTCGCATCCCTCGGCCCGGCACTTCGGCGGGTTACATCCGGTCGCGAAACTCCTGGGCGGTCCAAAGCTCGGCGGTCGGACGATCCAGGCCCGCCTCGTACTCCCGGATCGCTGCGCGCTCCTCAAACGCTTCCACGTCCTGGAACAACCAGGAAAGCCACCACCGTCTCAGATCGATTCCCGCCTGGTGGGACTCGGTCCAGTCCTTGCCGGCGGGCGGAGCGACCCGAACGGCCCGCGCCGGCCACTGTTTTGCACAACGATTCCCGGCATCGTCGGCGTCGGTCGCGAGGTACAACCGGAGCGCTGTACTCAGGTCGTGCAGGACGTCGGCATCGGGGCGGCTTGAGGCCGATCCGGTGGTGACGACCGTGGCGAGGCTCATGAGCGCCTGACCCAGCAAGAGGGCATCCAGCTCTCCCTCGACCACCACCACATCACCGGTCTCGGGGAGCGAGGCGAGCGGCGGCGGAGGGTAGAGTTTGGGGCGGCGTCGATAGACCTCGCCGTATCGCGGCTCAAGGCCGTCCGGCTGTCGAATTTTCACCAGTTCCACCCCCGTGTCCGAGAACCAGGGGATGACAATTCCTCGAAAGCGAAAGCCCGGAATGCCGGTCATCCACCCGAGTCGAGCGACCCGGATGGTTGCCTCGTCGAGCCCCCTGCGTTTGAGGTAGTGAATCGCTTCCCTACCGTCGGCCGACCAGAGCCGCGCCTGGGCCCGTTGCACCAGGTTCTGGATCGCCTCCTGCCTCTCCTCGTCGTCGGGCGAGGGAGCCGTCCTGGGCGTCGGCGTCGGCCCTGGCCTGGGCCTGGAACCGGGCCTCGGCTGAGGACGAGGCGTCCACCGACTGGAGCCCCCCGAGGACTCGCCGCCGACGAACGCGAGCGCCTGGGGAAACGTCAGCCGACGGAGCCTCCGAGCGAGATCGATGGCATCGCCGTGGGCTCCACAGCCGAAACATCGCCACCAGGACTTCCCCACCTCAATGCAGAACGAGGGGTTCCTGTCCTCGTGAAACGGACAGCACCACCAGAGCCGCCGGCCCTCCGACGATCGACCGTGACGACCGGTCGGATCGCCCATCAGCCGACGCGCCACCTCGGCCAGGTCCACGCGGTCGCGAATCGCGGTGTCGCTCATCGTGGGTCGCTCCTCCGAGGAAGTCGGGGCTCGCTCTCGCTCTCGAATTCTCTTCCCCTACAGGGAATGAGAATCGAGAGTGAGAGAGACGGCCGAGGGCTCTCAGTCGGCGTCGTCGAGCGAGAGCTTCCAGGTCAGGGAGCGTTTCACGCCCAGTTCTTCGATTCCGAGCATCTCACGAGCCTTGTACAGGTAAGCGAACCCGAAGCCGGCTTCCCTGGCCTCGCGCGAGAGGTCGGCGACCAGGACCGGCCCGGCGGCCAGTCGGTCGGCCAGCCATTCCTTCACCTCGTGGAGCCGGTTGCCTCTCCTCGGTCGCGGCTCGTCCCTCGACTCGGAGGGCGGATCGTGGTCGAAGGTGCAGCCGTTGGGACCGATCGTCATACCCAGCGGCTTCGGGACCAGTTCATACGTCTTGTCTACCCAGAAACGGCGGCGGTCGGGGTGGTTCTCCGGGTCGGGCTTCGTCAGCTTCCAGACCAGTCGAGATGCCCCCACAATCCGACGTCCGAGCGCCTGCGAATCCTTGCTCAGGTGCGTGATCAGCAGGAATGGTACACTGTACTTTCCCGCGATGTCCATCAGCGGGGCAAAGTATTCCCTCGCCTCCTCGGGCTTCCCCAGGCTGCGCCTGGTCGTCATTCCTACCGTGTCCACAATCACCAGGCCGGGCGCCGTTTCCTCAATCGAGGCTTTCAGCGCGTCGAGACTTTCACGGTCGTCGAGGTCGTGGTTGCCGGCCGGGTCGCTCGGTGGGGCGTTGAATCGCATCGCCGCGTCGGGAAGACCATAACGGTCGGCCAGGTCGATCAACTGCGGGTAGTGGCGATCCGCCGGAATCCAGAGCGTGCGCGTCCCCGGCGGGTTGGCGTTCACGGCTCCATCCGGCCAGGGACGTCCCTCCCAGAGGACCCGGGCCAGGTTCATCGCCAGGATCGTCTTCCCCTCGCCAGGGTTCGACGCCAGCGTGTTCAGGACCCCACAGGCAAGCCACTGAGCCCAGGTCCATCGAATCCCGGTGATCATCCGGCGGACGTCGCCCAGGTCGGCCGAGACACTCGACACACCAGCCGCCGGCGCCTCCTCGGGCGGCGGGGGCAACTCGGGATGAGCCTCGCCCAGCGAGGCAAGCCAGTCGTCGGCGTCCTCCTGAGCGGCGACGAACCCCTTCCAGAACGCGATCCGAAGCGGCGGGTCGATCAGGGCCAATCGAGCCGTCAACGGATAAATACGATCCGACTCCTCCAGCGGCGTGTTCGATCCAGGCGCCACGGCCAGCCGCCCGCCCAGCAGTCGACAGACAATCCACGCCTCCCTCGGGGTCAACTTCATCAACGAAGCTCCTGAATGGGGGATGCAATCGCGGGAGGAACGGTCGGACAACCGCCTCGCGATCAGACCGACGGAAGGGTTAGGTCTCTATAATAGATATGTCTCAACCGCGCAAATTCCGAAACGACGAGCACCAGAGATTCTCGCCAACCTTTTCCTAATCCCGTAAATGGGAAGGAGATCGGCTTTTTAAAAAATCTCGGGCGATCGCCGATGTTGCAAGGACGGGAAGCGCGGTGATGACGGAAGGAGCGACTGTGAGAGTAAAGCGGGACTTGCCGGGTCCGCGGGTGCGGGCGATCGGGAGGATGGACCGACGCGCGGCGCCGTTACCGTCTTCGACGACGGGAGAGGATCTGGCCGGACGGATGGAACCGGGACGTGGGAGCGTCCGTCGAGCGTGGGAGCGTCCGTCTAGTCGGTCCGGGCGAGGAGGGCCTCGACGAGGAGGTCGTTGGCGTTTTGCCATCGGTAGTGGCCGGCGATCGCCCGGCCGAGCATGACCCGGCGGTCGCGTTCGGCCGGGTCGTCGAGCAGGCGGCGGACGGCGTTGGTCAGGGCCTCGTCCGAGTTCGGGTCGAAGTACCAGCCCGCCTCACCGCCAATCTCCGGGAGCGCCGTGCTGTCCGCGAGAGCGACCGGGATTCCCTGCGCCATGGCCTCCACGGCCGGAATGCCGAAACTCTCGCAAAGCGAGGGGAAAACCAGGGCCCTGGCCTCGGCGTAGGCCGCGCGTAACCCTCGGCCCTGTCGGTAGCCGGGGAACCGGACGATCGCTCGACGGCCGATCCGCGTCGCTTCCTCCCGGAGCGGTCGAGCCTGCTCCTCATCTCCCGTACCCAGGATCACGACGGCCATCTCGCCCGAGGCGACCTCGGGAAGCCGCCCGAGAGCCCTCACCAGTCGCGGGAGATTCTTCCTCGGCTGAAAGTTCGCCACCGAGAGGAGATAGGGAATATCCGGCGGCAGGCCAAGATCCTCTCGGACACGGGAACGCTCATGGGCCGGGCTCGGCTCGAAGAAGAGGTCGTCGGCCGCGTTCGGAACGTAGGCGAGACGGCCCCGGCAGCCGGGAAACGCCTCCAGGAGCCGCTCGGTGTTGTATCGAGAGACCGAGAGGATCAGGTCGGCCCGCTCGAAGGTCCGGGCCATCCGCTCGCGACGCGCCGGCGGATCGTAGCGGAGGAGTTGCAAAACGTCGTGACTGGTGACAGCCCGGCGGGCGGTCCGGGAGACGACGTCCAGCTCCATCGGGGAATAAATCCAGTCCACAGGACCGGTCCACCAGTCGATCGGCGGCCATGGCCTCAGCCGCCACCAGCGGAGGAGGTCGCGGAGCTTGAGCGGAAGCTCCCTGCGCGGGAGGCTTTCGAGCGATTCCCAGTAGGCGAGGCCGTCCGGGTGGGTGATCCGGCCGGAGATGAGCTTGAGGGCGACCTCGGGCCGTCGGGCGAGTCGTTCCAACTGGGCGAGGGCGTGCCGGGTGACGCCGGTCGGCGTGGCGCAGGCGTCGAGGTCGTAAAGCAGAGCGATCCGGAGCGTGCCGGGGGTCATGGCGTCCCTCGTGGTCGTCGGTTCGATTGGCAGCGATGGTAGGTCCAGGCCGATCGGCTGTCAACCGCGAGGGAGACCCCGACAACAATTCCGGAGGAACCACGAAAAACACGAAGGACACGAAAAAGAAGAGGGAAATCGATCAAAGGCATGCAGACAACAGGGAAATCGGGACGGGAACTTCCGCTACGCTACGGAGTCCATCCCCGTTTCTCGGTTGGATCGAGTAGGAGACGCCCCGGACAGGACCCTGTGCGGAATACCTTCCGTATCCTGCCTTCTTTTCGTGTCCTTCGTGTTTTTCGTGGTTCCTCCTTAATTGTGTGAAGTGAAGTGGGGATGGGCTTCTCCGCTTGATCTTGAATTGCGGGCGGCTCTCCATCGAGAATGTCGGGCAGGGACCCTCCGGTATCGGGCGCGTGGAGAAGGCGAGCATGGAGACGATCGAGAGCCACGGCCTACGCGATCAGGAGGCCCTCTGGTCGGCCTTCCTGGCCATGGCGGAGGCCGTCGTCCTCGCCGTCCGGCAGGGGGTCGAGGCCCTCTGCGAGGGGCGTATCGAGCTGGTCAGCGCGGTCGGCGACGCCGAGGAGCGATCCGACCGCGACGAACATCAGATCGAGGCCGAATGCCTCCGCATCCTGGCGCTTTATGAGCCCGTGGCGTCGGACCTCCGGCGGCTCGCGACCATCCTGAAGGTCAGCCGCGATTGCGAGCGGATCGCCGACCGGGCCGACCGAATCGCACGGCGGGCCCGCAAAATCGCGAGGAAGTGGGGTCCGATCGAGTTGCCCGTCGGACTCGCTCCCATGGCCCGCGAGGTCCTCGTCATGGTCGAGGAAGCCCGGGTCCTTCTGGAGGCTCACGACGCCCGACGCGCCCGGGCCCTGATCGCGGCCGACCAGGCGATCGACCTCCGGTATCGCGAGGTCCGACGAGCCCTCAAGGCCCGGATCGTCGAGGAGGCCGACCACCTGGAGGTCTGGCTCCAGTACCTCGGCGCAGCGAGGAACCTGGAACGGATCGCCGACCACGCGGCCGAGATCGCCCGGATGATCGTCTTCCTCGAAGAAGGCGTCTTCCCCGGCGCCCGAGGGTGAACACGCCGGTGGGTGGGTGTGAGAGAGTGAGAGAGCGGCCTATCCACGGAGCTTCGCCAGAACGTCGAGCGCCTCGCCGACGTGCCGCCAGGGCTGAAGCTGCGAGGAGAAAATGTGGCGGATGATCCCCTCGCGATCGATCAGGTACGTCACGCGACCCGGGAAAAGGCCCAGCGTTCGAGCCACGCCAAAACGCTCCCGGAGCGTTCCATCCGCGTCGGAAAGCAAAAGGTACGGCAGCCGGAACCGATCGGCGAAGCGACGGTGCGAGTCGGGCGAGTCGCTGCTCACCCCGATCACGACCGCCCCAGCGTCCTGGAACGCCTCGTGACTGTCTCGAAACGAACAGGCCTCCATCGTGCAGGCGGGGGTGTGGTCCTTCGGGTAGAAAAACAGGACCACCTCCGACTTCCCCCGGTAATCCGAGAGGCGAACCCTCGTACCATCGGCGGCGGGAAGCTCGAAATCGGGTGCCTGATCGCCAGGGCGAAGAGCGGCGGGCCGGGTCGTGGGCGTGGTCTTGGTCGGGGTCGTCATGGCGAGACGGACCTCTAAAGAGGAAGGACGCCCGATCCCAGGCGGCGAGGCCGAGGGCCGGGGTCCTGGCGGTCGAACTGTCGGACGGCCTCGAAGATTCCGATCGAGGCGGCGACGGCCAGGTTGAGGCTCCTCGCCTCCGGACGAATCGGGATGCGAAGGGCCTGGTCGGGGCGATCGTCGAGCCACGAGGCCGGCAAGCCTCGACTCTCCGGGCCGAAGACGAGGCCGTCCCCCGGGGCGAACCGGGCCTCGGTGTACGGCCGGTCGGCGTGGGTGCTGAACGACCAGAGGCGGTCGCGCCCGAGCGCACGGACGACCTCGTCCAGGCCGTCCACCACCTTGTAGTCGAGATGCTCCCAGTAGTCCAGGGCGGCCCTGCGCAGGTGGCGGTCATCCAGCCGGAACCCGAGCGGCCGGACCAGCCAGAGGACCGCCCCCGCGGCCACACACGATCGGCCAATCGCGCCGGCGTTCGCCGCGATCTCGGGCTGATACAGGACGACGTTCAGGCGAGGCTCGGGCTCCGTCATGACAGTTGGCCGAAGTGGACGGGCTCGGGATGCGCGTCATGATGACCCTGACCGTTCTGACCGTTGGCACCGGCCCGGACGTGGTGATGCGTCTCGGTCTCGGCGTCGGTCTCGGTCTCGATGTCGGAGTCGTCGGGCTCGTCGTCGGGCGGCCGCTGGGAGGATCGCCGGTCGCTGATCCACTGGATCACGTAGTAGAAGACGGGGGTGAGGAAGATCCCGAAGAGGGTGACGCCGAGCATTCCGCTGAAGACGGCGGTGCCGAGGGTCTGTCGCATCTCGGAGCCGGCACCGACCGAGATCATCAGCGGGACCACGCCGAGGATGAAGGCGAACGAGGTCATCATGATCGGACGAAGCCGAAGCTCGCAGGCTTCGAGGGTGGCGGCGCGGGCGGTCGAGCCGGCCTCGCGCTGCGACTTGGCGAACTCGACGATGAGGATGGCGTTCTTGCAGGCAAGTCCGACCAGGACGATGAAGCCGACCTGGGTGAAGATGTTGATGTCCATCTTGGCCAGGTTGACCCCGACGATGGAGCAGAGCAGGCACATCGGAACGACCAGGATCACGGCCATCGGCAGCGACCAGCTTTCGTACTGAGCCGCGAGGACGAGGAAGACGAGGATGACCGCGAGCGTGAAGGCGAAGACGGCGGTGTTACCGGTCTGAAGCTGAAGGAGGGCGAGTTCGGTCCACTGGGACCGCATCGCGGTGGGAAGTTCCTGGTCGACCAGGGTCTCCATCGCCTGGATCGCCTGGCCCGAGCTGATCTGGGGCGCTGGGTTGAGGTTGATGGTCGCCGAGGGATACATGTTGTAGCGAACGATCATCACCGGGCCGCTGACATCGCGGACCGAGGCGAGACTGCCGATGGGGACCATGTTGCCCGCGGCGTTCCGAACCCGGAGCGCGACGAGGTCGGCGATCTGCTTCCGGAAGTTGGACTCGCCCTGAACGTTCACCTGCCAGGTCCGGCCGAAGAGGTTGAAGTCGTTGATGTAAAGCGAGCCGAGGTAGACCTGCAAGGTGTTGAAAAGCTCGGAGATCGAGACGCCGGCGAGCTTGGCGCGGTCGCGGTCGATGTCGAGATAGAGCCAGGGGGTGTTGGCCCGGAAGCTGGTGAAGAGGCTGGTGAGGAACGCGGCGTGTGGGGGCTCCTGCGAGGTCGCGACGATCCGGTTGGCGACGGCTTCGAGTTCCTCGGAGCCGAGGTCGCCGCGGTCCTCGACGACCATCTTGAAGCCGCCGGCGGTGCCCAGGCCATCGACGGCCGGAGCCTCGAAGACGTTGACGATTCCCTCGCGAATCTCGGACTCCAGGGCGAACTTGAGCCGATCGGCGATCACCGGGCCGGTGAGGCCCTCAAGGGCCCGGTGGTGGAACTCGTCGAGCATCACGTACATGGCGCCGAAGTTGGGGGCGTTGGCGTTCATCAGGATCGACTGGCCGGCGATCGAGAGGGTATGCGAAACGCCTTTCTGCTTGAGGGCGAGCTTCTCGACGGCCGCCATCACCTTCTCGGTCCGTTCGAGGGAGGAGGAATCGGGGAGCAGGACGTTGATGAGGAGGTAGCCCTTGTCCTGCGAGGGGATGAAGCCGGTGGGCGTCTGGGTCATCCCCCAGTAGGTCATCACCAGGAGTCCGCCGTAGAGCAGGAGGACCAGGGCACTGATCCGAAGGAGGCCGCCGACGACCCGGGTATAGGCGGAAGTGGCGACGTCGAAGGCCCGGTTGAAGAGGTAGAAGACCCAGCCGAAGGCCCGGTTGAGCAGGCCGCTGACGACCCATCCCGTGAGGGCTCCGGCGGCCAGACCGATGAGCTTGAAGGAGGTCGCGGCGGTGGTCCACCGGGTGGCGAGGTCCCAGTGGATCTCTCGCGAGGCGAGCCAGCCGGGGATCTCGGGGCCGAGGAAGGCGTAGCCGGCCCAGCCGCCAACCGCGACGAAGGCCGGCCAGGGGAGGGCCTGGAAGACCCCCTTGACCCTCGGCTTGAGCAGGAGAGCCGCGAGCGCCGGGCTGAGGGTCAGCGAGTTGAAGGCGGAGATCACCGTGGAGGTGGCGATCGTGAGGGCGAACTGGCGGTAGAACTGGCCGGAGATTCCGGTGATGAAGGCACAGGGGACGAAGACGGCCGTGAGGACCAGTCCGACGGCGATCACCGGGGCGGAGACCTGGCTCATCGCGGTGAGGGTCGCGGCGTGGGGGCTCAGGCCGTGCTCGATGTGGTGCTCGACGGCCTCGACGACGACGATGGCGTCGTCGACCACGATCCCGATCGCCAGGACGAGTCCGAAGAGGGTGAGGTTATTGAGGCTGAAGCCGAGGGCCGCCATCACGGCGAAGGTCCCGATGATCGCGACCGGAACGGCGACCAGGGGGATCAGGGCCGATCGCCAGTTCTGGAGGAAGAGCAGGACGACGAAGGCGACCAGGATCACGGCGTCTCGGAGGGTCTTGAAGACCTCGTTGACCGACTCGGTGATAAACGGAGTGGTGTCGTAGGCGATCGCGTAATCGAGGCCCTCGGGGAACCGGTCCTTGAGCTCGATCATCTTCTGGCGGACGAGGTTGGCGACCTCAAGGGCGTTGGAGCCGGGACGCTGGTAGATCGAGAGGGCGACGGTCGGCTGGCCGTCGAGGGTACAGGCCTGGTCGTATCCCTGGGCGCCAAGCTCGATCCGGCCGACATCGTGCAGGCGGACGACGCCGCCCTGGGCATCGGTTTTGAGGATCATCTCGGCGAACTGGTCGGGGTCCTTGAGGCGGCCGAGGGTGGTGATCGGGAGCTGGAAGGCCTGTCCGGCGGGGACGGGCGGCTGACCGAGCTGTCCGGCGGCGACCTGGATGTTCTGCTCGTTGATCGCGTTGACGACGTCGGAGCTGCTCAGGCCGCGGAACGACATTTTCTCGGGGTCGAGCCAGACCCGCATGCTGTAGTTACGCTGGCCGATGTAGGTGATGTCGCCGACGCCGTCGAGCCGGGCAAGCTCGTCGCGAAGCTGGATGGTGGCGTAGTTGCTCAGATAGAGGTTGTCGCGCGATTTGTCCGGCGAGAAGACGTTGACGATCATCAGGATGCTGGGCGACTTCTTCTTGACGGCAACGCCGCGTCGCTTGACGAGGTCCGGCAGAATCGGCTCGGCGAGGGACTCGCGATTCTGGACGAGGACCTGGGCCATGTTCAGATCGACGCCCGGCCGGAAGGTCACGGTAAGGGTGTACGTGCCGTCGTTGGTGCATTGCGAGGACATGTACATCATGTTCTCGACACCGTTGACCTGCTGCTCGATCGGAGCGGCGACGGTATCGGCCACGACCTGGGCATTGGCGCCTGGGTAATAGGCCGAGACCTCGACGGTCGGCGGAGTGATCTCGGGATACTGGGCCACCGGGAGGCTGAAGAGGCTGATCCCGCCCGCCAGGGTGATCACGATGGAGAGCACCGAGGCGAAGATCGGCCGATCGATGAAGAAGCGAGAGAACACGGGAAAGTCACTCCTGTTCCACGAGCTCGAGCGACTCGGATTCGGATTCGGTTTCGGTTGAGGAACCCGGCTCCGGCAGGGAATCGGCCTGGGGTCGCTGGGGTTTCTTCGAGGAGCCCGGCGAAAGCGCGGACGAGGACGGCTTCGACGACGACCGCCAGGAGCGAACGCCGTGGACGATCAACATCGGTGGAAAGACCAGGCCGACGATCGCGAGCAGGACGAGTCGGGAGGTCGACTGAACGCCCCTGGACGCGAAGAAGCTGGACTCGCTCATCCGGTCGATCAGGTAGAAGAAGACGGGCGTCAGGAGGATGCCGAAGAAGGTCACGCCGAGCATTCCGCTGAAGACGGCCATCCCGAGGGAGCTTCGCATCTCGGCCCCTGCACCGTGGGCGAACAGCAGGGGAAGCACGCCGAGGATGAAGGCCATCGAGGTCATGATGATCGGACGGAGGCGGAGCCGGCAGGCTTCGAGGGTGGCCTCTCGGATCGAGTGGCCGGACCGTCGGATCACCTTGGCGAACTCGACGATGAGGATGGCGTTCTTGCTGGCGAGGCCGACGAGGACGACCAGGCCGATCTGGGTGAAGATGTTGATCTCCATCCCGGCGGCGTTCACGCCGACGAGAGCCCCCAGGATGCAGAGCGGGACCGAAAGGATCACCGCGAGCGGCATCGACCAGCTTTCAAACTGGGCGGCCAGCACGAGGAAGACCATCACGATCGAGAAGGCGAAGACGATCATCGCCGTGTCGCCCGCCTGAAGCTCGAGGTAGGCGAGCTCGGTCCACTCGAACGACATCGACTTGGGAAGCTCGGATCGAGCAAGCTCCTGCATCACCTCGATCGCCCGGCCCGAGCTGATTCCCGGCCGGGCGTTCCCGTTGATCGAGGCCGCCGGGTACATGTTGTAGCGAGTCAGGACGAGGGGACCGTTGATCATTCGGACGTCGGCGACCGCACCGATCGGGACCATCGTCCCACCCGAGTTTCGGACGCGAAGGCGGCGGATGTCGTCGATCTGGTCGCGGTACTTCGCCTGAGCCTGAACGATCACCTGCCAGGTCCGGCCGAAGAGGTTGAAGTCGTTGACATAGAGCGATCCGAGATAAATTTGAAGGGTCTGAAAGACGTCGGCAAGGCGGACGCCCTTGAGCATCAGGGCGGTCCGGTTGACGTCGAGGTAGACCTGGGGAACATTGGCCCGGAAGACCGAGGTGTTGCCGCCGGGGACGAGCTCGGGCTGGCGATTGGCCAGGTCCACCAGGTTATCGACCTGGACCTGGAGCGCCTGCGGGCCGTTGTCGCCGCGGTCCTCGACCATCACCAGGAAGCCGCCGGCGCGTCCGACGCCGCGGACCGGAGGGGGGCCGAAGATCATGATGTTGGCGTCGGGGATTTCCTTGCCCAGGATGCCCCGAAGCTGGTTCATGATGACTTCGTAGTAGAGCTCGGGCGACTTCCGCTGGTCGAAGCCCTTGAGGGTGCAGAACATCGTCCCGAAGTTCGAGCCGAAGGCACTCAGCAGGAGGGACTGACCGGCGATACCGACGGTGGCGGCGACCCCGGGGAGCGGCCGAGCCAGCTCGTTGATCCGGTCGATCACGGCCTGGGTGCGCTCGAGCGAGGCGGAGTCGGGGAGCTGGATGTTGATGAGGAGGTAGCCCATGTCCTGCGAGGGGATGAAGCCGCGCGGGGTCCCGGTGAAGGTGGCGAGGGCCTTGGCCTGCTCGACGGTGAACTTGGCGCCCTTCTTGACACTTTCCAGAAAGCTCTTCTTGGGGACGTCCCAGGCATTGAGCTTCTGGTCGGCCTGATGGAGCAGGCCGGCGGGCGGCTTGTTGGGTCCGGCTGGGGGCTGGTAGAGCCGGTCGCGGACAGATTGCGGCGTCCCGTTGTAGAGGAAAAGGGTGAGGGCGAGGAGTCCGCCGTAGGCGAGCAGGACCCGGCCGAACCGCTTGAGCATCCAGCCGACGAATCGGGCGTAGCCGTTGGAGGTCGCCGTGAAGCCTCGGTTGAAGAGGTCGAAGATCACCCCCAGAATCCGGTTGGAGGGGAGGACCACCAGGAGGCCGCCGAGGATGCCACCGAGAAGGCCGAGGGTCAGTATCGCCCGATCGCGGCTGAGCCCGGCCTGGATCGCCATCTCGATCGCCGAGGAGACCATCGCCGGGAAACGGCCCGGGGTTTCCGTCGCCGGGGTGGCATGGTGTTCGTGGAGGTAAGGGACGAGCCAGGCGTAGCCGGCCCAGGCACCCACCATCGCGTAGGCGATCGAGGGGAGCGGCTCGTGGTGGCCCTTGCGCTTCGGACGCAGGAGCTTCGCCGCGAGCGCCGGGCTGAGGGTCAGCGAGTTGAGCGTCGAGATCACCGTGGAGGAGGCGATCGTCAGGGCGAACTGGCGGAAGAACTGGCCTGTGATCCCGGTGATGAAGGCGCAGGGAATGAAGACCGCCGAGAGCACGAGCCCGACGGCGATCACCGGGGCGGAGACCTCGTCCATCGCCTTGATGGTCGCGGCCCGGGGGCGGAGGCCGTGCTCGATGTGGTGCTCGACGGCCTCGACGACGACGATGGCGTCATCCACCACGATCCCGATCGCCAGGACGAGTCCGAAGAGGGTGAGGTTATTGAGGCTGAAGCCCATCGCGAGCATGACGGCGAAGGTGCCGACGATCCCGACCGGAACAGCGACCAGGGGGATGATCGCCGATCGCCAGTTCTGGAGGAAGACCAGGACGACCAGGGCGACGAGGACGACCGAGTCGAGGAGGGTTTTGAAGACTTCCTGGATCGACTCCCGGATGAAGGGCGTGGTGTCGTATCGGACCTCGTAGTCGATCCCCCTGGGGAACTCCTTTTTGAGTTCCTCCATCTTGGCCTTGACGAGATCGGCCGTTTCGAGGGCGTTGGCGTCGGGGAGCTGGAAGACGGCGAGGTTGGCGACCGGGTGGCCGTTGACCTTGGCGTTGGTGTCCTGGTTCTTGGCGCCGAGCTCGACGCCTGCGACCAGCTTTCCGAGGGCGTCCTTGTGGGGACTGACGACGTCGCGGACGCGGACGAACCGGCCCTCGGGCGTTGTCTTGATGATCACGTTGGCGAACTGCTCGGTGGTCTTGAGGCGGCCGAGGGTGGCGAGCGTGATCTGGGTTTCCTGGCCCTCGGAGGCGGCGGTCTGCCCGAGCTGGCCGGAAGCGACCGGGATATTCTGCTCGCGGAGGGCCGCGACGACGTCGCCGGCAGTCATGTTGCGGATGGCGAGCTTGTCGGGATCGAGCCAGATCCGCATGCTGTAGTCGCGCTGACCGAACATCCGGACCTCGCTGATTCCCGGGAGGCGGGAGAGCTCGGGCTGGATGTAGAGCTGGGCGTAGTTGCTCAGATAGAGCTGGTCGTACTGGCCGTCCGGCGAGAAGACGCCGCAGGCGAGCAGGATATCGGGCGACTGCTTCTTGGTCGTTACCCCGGTCGCCTTGATGACGTCGGGCAGGAGCGGCATCGCGAGCGCGACCCGATTCTGCACCAGGACCTGCGCCAGGTTCATGTCGATTCCGTGGCGGAAGGTGACGGTCAGGCTGTAGTTGCCGTCGTTCGCGGAGGTCGAGGACATGTACATCATGTTCTCGACGCCGTTGACGAACTGCTCGATCGGCGCGGCGACGGTCTCGGCGACGACCTGGGCGCTGGCGCCGGGGTACTGGCAGGTCACGCTGACGGTCGGCGGGGCGATCGGCGGATACATCGCGATCGGCAAGGCCCAGAGAGCCAGGCCGCCGGCGAGCGTCACGGCGATCGAGAGGACCGTGGCGAAGATCGGTCGGTCGATGAAGAAGCGCGAGAACACGGGCGTCGCTCGCTCCCTGGTTGCGCCGCGGGCCGGGTGCCCGCGGGGTCGGCAGTAGGAAGAGGAAGAAAGGGCGATGAGGCCCCGAACCCGGCTATAACGATCAACCGCGGGGGCCGGGCCTGGCGACGCGGTCGCCTCCGGCCAGGGGGCTGGGGCGGGCCGATGAGGCGGGCGGTCGCGTCTCAGGACCCGAGGGACGGCCGGCCCCGGTCCTGGGCTTCGCGGCGGGAGCGGGCTTCGCCTGGGCCTTCTCGGCGGCCGGTGCCGCCTCGCCGCGGTATCGCTCGGCGACGACCTCGATTCCGTCCTTGAGGCGTTGCATCCCGGACCGGACGACCCAGTCGCCCGGCTCGACCCCCTTCTCCACCTCGCGGTAGCCGTCGCGAAGGA
>DAIDJI010000012.1 GCA_027451455.1 Planctomycetales bacterium
AGCATGTAGAGCCCATTGGCCCGCTGATAGGCATCGTCGACGGGCGCCGGCGGCGAGCCGTTGTGCCGCTCGATCCCCTTGGCGGCGACGCGGAGCCGGCCGACGTTGAGCCCTTCGAGCGCCTCGCGGACCTCGTCGGCGGGGCGTCCCTCGGCGATCATTCGCCGACGCTCCTCATCGAAGCGGCCCACGAACGGCGAGGGGCTGACACGCACCAGGTGCCCTGGCCCCGATTCGAGAAGGATGGTCGAATCGCACCGGATCGCCTCCTGCTGGAACCGCTCCACGATGGCACCCGTTTCAACGGCTTCTCGCGTGAAGAGATAAGCGGTTCCGATCAGAGCGCCGATCTTCACTCCTCGAGCCGCGATTGGACCGGCCAGCCCGGCGACCATTGCCGAGGATCGGGCGTCGTGGATGCCCCCGGCAAACGCCAGGGCGATCTCCTCGGCCGGGATGCCGCGATCGATTGCCTCGGCGACGACAGCCGCCGCCTGCTCCCAGAGGACAAAGCTTGACCGCGGCCCGACGTGTCCGCCGCACTCGCGCCCTTCCAGGACAAACCGCCGGCATCCCTCGCGGAGGTACTGCTCCAGCAGGCCCGGCGAGGGGACATGCAAAAACGTCCGGATACCCTGGCGTTCGAGCAAGGCCGCCTGGTCGGGCCGTCCGCCCGCGATCAGGGCCCAGGGCGGGCGGACCTCAGCCACCGCTGCGAGTTGCTCAGAGCGCAGCTCGGGTGAAACGAACCCGAGGATGCCAATGCCCCACGGTCGTCCCTTCAGCCGGGCGGCGGTTTCGTTGAGGAGTCGACGCGCCTCAGGACCGCGCAGCATTGCCATCGCCACGAACGGCAAGGCCCCCTCAAGGGCGACCGCTGCGGCAAATGCGGGGACGTCGCTCACTCGGGTCATCGGGCCCTGCAGGATCGGGTATCGCGTTCCCAGTTCGGAGGCCATTGGCGAGCCCTCCGACATGGGCCGCGACGACCGCGCCGTTGCGATCCCCTCGCCGATCGCCCGGTTGACCGCCTGCACAATCCCGCCGACCGTCACGTACTTCCGCGCCAGCCGGGCGGCGAAGGCGGCATCCTGGCCGACCGGCGGGCACTGACCGGCCCTCCATCCGATCAGGTCGGGCGAGGGTGACTCGCGCAGTCGGGCCATCTCGTCCGATCCGGGCCGGGCGAAGACGCGGATGCCCGGCCCCGAGACCGGCATCACGGCGACCGTCTCGGTGCCATCCCACCGGGCGATCCGCTCGCTCCAGTCTTCGCCAATCATCGACTCGCGGGCGAGCAGGAGCGCTCCATCGAGGACCACGCCCGAGGCGCCGGCCGCAACCGCGCCGGCCGCGACCCGCTCGCCAATCCCACCCCGCACCCAGGCTGGCAATTTTGAGGACGCCAGCGCCGCCTGTAGCAGCACAAACGAGGAATCGGACCCGCACCAGCCTCCCGCCTCGTTCCCCGAGATGATCAGCCCGTCGACCCCGGCCGCCTCGGCCCTCCGGATCGCCGCCCGATCGAAGACCTCGGCCAGGACCATCCGGCCCGACTCGCGCGCCGCGGCCGCCGCCGCCTCGAAGCCCGGTCCCTCATCGATCCCGACCGGCAAGCAGACGACCCGCAATCCCTCGGCCGATCCCCAGACAATCGGACTCTCCATCAGGGCCCGTCCGGAGATTCGCAACCCGAAGGGAGCACGGGTCCAGCCTCGAATTCTGGTGAACGGCCCGGAATCTCTCGGCACCGTCGTACCCAGGTCGAGAATTCCCAACGCCGAGGCCCGGCTCGCCGCCGCAACGACTCCGGTTCCCTCGACTCCCCGAGGTGCGATTGCCAGGATCGTCGATAGGCTCTTCGTCACCGCGTGGCTCCTCCCCGTTGTTTGCACTATCTAGGTAATATACCCGATGCAGGGAAAGTGATCGGATTTCCCGGGATCGGGGATGATGACGTGGGGTTTGGGCGTGACGAACTTAGCAGGGATCGGGAAGGATCAGCGGCGACGCAGGGTATGGATTGCACGAAATTTGCGGATGTGCCCGGGGCAGGTCCGTGGTATAGATTGCGGCCATTGTGGAGAAAATCCGCGCGGTGGAAGCGTCCGGGGCCTCCATCGGCCGGGTCGTTCGATGGCATCGGGATTGCGACCGATGGTTCATCAGGAACGTCACGGACGATGGGCAGGGAGGATCACGACTCGGGCGAGCCTCTCAGGAGGTAGGGGACGATGATGCGTAAGGCCGTCGGGAGCCGTGCGTCGATGCACACGAGAGAGATTCTTGCAATTCTGGTGCCGATCGCGATTCTGACTGCAAGGCCAGATCGAAGCGAGGCGGCCACGTTCGGACCATGGATGGCCGCGGTAGCAACGGTCGGGGCGAAGCCGGGGTTGGTGCAACTGGCGCCGGCGACCCGGGTCGGCGACAAGGCGCCGGAGGGGTGGTCGCACCTGGTCATCAAATCGATCCCCGCGCTGGAGTCGGGCGACCTGGACACGCTTCCGGATTTCGCCACCAAGACGGCGACGATGTTCCACACGACGATGCTGGCGGACGTGCAGCCGCTCGCGCTGGACAAGCAATATGTCCTGAGGCGGGTTGGTCTGGGAATTTGCATCCCGTCGCGCGATGGTAAGAAGGAAGACATCGTCGTCAGCACCGATCGGGTGCAGGCAATGAGCCTTCGGCTGTCGACGGTCGAGAAGATGGTACTGGAGGCAGCCGAGGCCGAGCTGGCGGAGTCGCGCATCATTGCGTACACCTCGACCTTTGCGCTGCTGAGGTCGCCGGCGCTCCTGCTGGTCCAGGGGAAGCACCGGAAGGTGGACCTGTACTATGCTTTCTGTGTCGATTCGGCGACCGGAAAGCTCGAGGTGGGCGCCTGGACGATGTGGCCGGGGGATGTCAGCCAGCCGCCGCCGCCGTTCCTGGTTCGGGTGGCGCCCCGGACGATCTACAACTGCGCGGTCGACGTGCAGGCAAAGAAGCTCCTCTTCGGGACGGTCCCCTATTCGTGGACTTTCGCCATGCGGATGCTGCCGCCGGGCGAGACGCTGACGATCAAAAGCGAGAAGACGCTTGGCGAGCAGATTGTCACGATCGCCCGCCATCCCAACCAGGTCGAGACGCCCGATTTTGAGAAGCGGATGCGGAGGGTTCTCTTCGACGCCAAACCGGCCACCGCCGCAACGGCCTCGGGCCGGGCGCCCGCGAAGGCGGCGAGGACCTCGTCGCGACGATCGTTGTCGGCGAGATGATCCGAGGAATGCGTGGCAGGTTTTCTCGACCCATCAATCGAGGGCTGCCAGCGCCCGGGCCATTGGGTGATAGCAGGTCCACGAGATGGCCGCGGCGATTGGGATGGTCAGCACCCAGGCCCAGGCGATCCGGGCGGCCACGCCCCACCGGACCGCCGAGACCCGTCGGCTGGCTCCTACCCCCATGATCGACCCGCTCACCACGTGGGTCGTCGAGACTGGCAGGCCGAGGTGGGACGCGGTCAGGATCGTCGCCGCCGACGCGGTCTCGGCGGCGAACCCCTGGACCGGGTGCAGATCGATGATCTTCTTGCCCATCGTCTTGATGATCCGCTTGCCGCCGGTCATCGTCCCGGCGGCCATCGCCAGGGCGCACGCGGCGATCACCCAGGTCGGCACCTCGAAATCCCCCTGACGAGCCCCGGAGTTTCCCGCGTGGATCGCCAGCGCCATCGCGATGATCCCCATCGTCTTTTGCGCGTCGTTGCTGCCGTGCGAGAGCGCCATCAGCGCCGATGATGCGATTTGCAGCTTCCGAAAGACGCGATCCAGTTTCGACGGGTGGACCCGCCGGCAGAGCCAGTAGATCGCGAGCATCGCCGCGAAGCCGAGAACGAGCCCGATGATCGGGCTGATGACCAGACTCTCGACCACTTTCCGCACGCCCTCGCCGTGGATCGAGCGTGTCCCACCGTGTGCCATCGACGCACCGATCATCCCGCCGACCATCGCGTGCGACGACGACGAGGGCAGACCGAGGTACCACGTCGACAGGTTCCAGAAGATCGCGGCGACCAGCGCCGAGAGGACGACCACCTGCGTGATCTCATCAGGCTTGATGAGGTCTTCACCGATGGTCCGGGCAACCTCGGTTCCGGTCAGCGCGCCGACGAAGTTGAGCACGGCCGCCATGAGGACCGCCGTCCGAAGCGGGAGGACCCCCGTACTCACGACCGTCGCCACGGCGTTCGCCGCATCGTGGAAGCCATTGATGTAGTCGAACGCCAGCCCGACGGCGACGATCAAAACAAGAATCACCAGCGTTCCGCTCATGGTTCGTCGGCGCTCCGCGGACGCCCCGACGAAATGGCGACAGGCGACTGGAAGACCTGGAGCCCGTCCCCGTTTCGTCAGGATTATTCAGGCGTTCTTGATGACGATGGTCCGGAGAGCGTTGCCGACGTCGTCGCAGGCGTCGAGGGTCTCCTCCAGCCCTTCAAGGAATTCCTTGTGCTTGATGAGTCGGATCGCATTGGATTCCTCGCGGAACATCCGGGCGATGTTCATCCGGAAGATCCGATCGCCCTCGCTCTCCAGCCGGTTCAAGACTCCGCATTGCTCGCGGATGCGGTCGGCGTGCTTCAGGTCGCGGAGGTCTCGGACGCCCGCGTCGACCGCCTCGCAGGCTCGGCGGATCAGGTCGGAAAGCTCGCAGCTTCCGGGCGGCAGGTCGTCCATCGCGTGGACGACGAACTGCAAGGCCGTCGCAAAGACGTCGTCGACGATCCCCTCGAGTGCGGAGGCGAGCTGATAGATGTCGGACCGGTCCATCGGCGTGACGAACGTGGAATTCAGCGCCTCGTAGACCTCGGCGATGACGGCGTCGGACTCGTGCTCGAGCTGGTGCATCCGGGCGACGAGCGGCTCGCGATCATGGAGCCCGGCCGAGCAGCACTCGGCGAGCAGCCCGCCGACCTCGCTCGCCAGCGAGGCCCCGCGCTCCAGGAAGTCGAAAAACCTGTCCTCCCGAGGCAGGAGCCATTTGACGACCCGATCGATCCACATGCGTCCTTCTCCGCCCCACTCATTTCCACGTGCCGCTTCGATCCTTGATCTGAAATCCGGAATCTCGAATCCCCCGCAGATTCCGATTCTTCAAGATCCTGCCGGCCCCTTCGCTCGCTTCTCCGCCTCGCGACGTAGCCGTCGGATCTGGTCCTGCGCCACGACGCCGAACTTCGATCGGAGGATCGGGGCGCCCTGGAACCAGTCGTGCGGCTCTTCGAAGGCGCCGTGCATTTCGACGAGCAGGGCGCCGGGGGCAATCGCCAGTCGGCTGATCTTCGCATAGCTGACACCGCCTCGGTAGGGGCGGGCGTCGCCACCGGCGACCGGCTGCCAGGCGTTGGCAGTCGGGCCTGGTTTGTCAAATGCCGGCGCGGTCCGCGAGGCGACCACGATGGAGTCCTTCGACCGGGTCGCGACGGCCTGGCTGGTCGTCACGAACGCGATCCGATCGAGGAGCCGGCCGTGAACCCTCGCGTACCAGGTCTCGGGGCCGTCGCCGGGGTGGCTCGCGGGCGGATCGATCCCGGCGGCGCGGAGGGTGGCGTCGTCGAGCAGTTCGGTGCGCATCGTCATGTTGCCCGCTCCAACCTCCTGCCCCTGGGCCTTGTGCGCCTCCTTCGCCGGGTCGACGTCGGTCATCTCGGCGTGGACGACGAACCAGAGGTCGACCACGCGCAGGGTCGCGTCGTTCGCCTTCACGTCATGGACCTTCAGGATGAACGGTGCCGCGACCGACTTCCGGAGCAACTCCTGAAGTTTCCCGTCGGAGCCGGCGACCTCGCGGAGCGCAGCGCGCTGGGCGTCGGCGTTCTGACCGTCGCGCACGGTCGGAGACTCTAGCCGGACGGTTGCGCCGTCGGCCGTGAATCCCTCGCTGATGAGCGATGCAAAGACGGCATTGCGCGCGTGCGCGAGCTCGATCTCGGCACGATTCCCCTGCCCCATCGCCGACAACACGATCGCGAGGACCAGTCCATTCATGCGTCTTCGCTCCTTTCTGGTTATGCCAATGGAGACCGTTGCAGCGATTTTGGGGCCAAGTTTCGCCGTTGGGGGGCCGATAAACATCCCGAGGCGGGATCGCGGGGCTTCGAGGGATCGAGGGACCACCATGCGGCAGGAACGCGAGCGACGACCCCGGTCGATCTTCCGAACCCTGACCATCGCGGCGGCGGTCGGAAGCCCGGGATGCGGGCACGCGATCCCGATCGCGGCGACCATCCGCGGCGGCGCAGGGATCTCGGCCGACGCGAACCTGCGAGGCGGCGTGGATATCAAGCTGCCTCCGGTCGAGGTGAAGCTCCCGACCGCCGCGGATCCGGGCGAGATGGTCGCCTCGGTCGTACGGCCGGGCCGGGACGGCTCGCCCTCGGCGAGGGTCGCGGTGGTCGATCTCGACGGCGTCCTGCTCAACCAGAATTATGGCAATCTTTACGCCGTCGGCGACAACCCTCTCGCCTCATTCCGCGACAAGCTCGACGCAGCGGCGCGCGATCCGCAGGTCGTGGCGGTCGTGCTGCGGGTGAACAGTCCGGGCGGGAGTGTGACGGCCTCCGACGTGATGGCCGAGGAACTCCGCCGCTTCCGGGCCCGGACGCACAAACCGGTGATCGCCTCGCTGATGGACGTGGCGACCTCGGGCGCCTATCTCGTCGCCGCCGAGTCCGACCGGATCGTCGCCCACCCGACCGGCCTGACCGGCGGACTCGGCGTCCTGTTCAACCACTTCAACTTGCAGGACGCGATGGCGCAGCTCAACGTGACGACCGACCCGGTGAAGGCCGGCCCGAAGATCGACATGGGGAGCGTCACCGCGCCGCTCGACGACGCGACCCGCGCCATGATCCAGCAGATGGCTGATGCCTATCGCGACCACCTGCAAAATCTGGTGAAGCGTCGGCGGACCGCGATGACCGACAAGGACCGCCAGGCCCTCGCTGACGGCCGCGTCGTGCTGGCCTCGCAGGCACTCGCGCTCCACCTGGTCGACCGCCTCGGCTACGTCGACGACGCGATCGCCGAGGCCGAGCACGCCGCCGGAATCTCGGGCGCCGAGGTTGTTTTGTTCCATCGCTCGGGATACCCGGCCCACTCGATCTACGCGATCACACCGAGCCCTGCCCCGCTCAGCGAGTCGATTCCGATGAGCTACCCGGGCCTCGACCGCTCCCGGCTGCCGACGTTCCTCTACCTCTGGCAGCCCGACCCGACCCTCCCGCGCACGGGTGCCCGATGATCGATCCGGGAGCGTCGATCCGATGGGACGGCCGCGAGCCCGTGCCCTCCGAGTGGCCCGTCCTGGTGACGGGCGCCGGCGGCTTCGTCGGCGGCCAGATCGCGCGCCACCTCGCCGCCTTGGGCCACCAGGTGCGCGGCCTGACCCGCCGCCCTCCATCAATTGAGCCCGACGACCCGCCGATCGACTGGATCGTCGGCGACCTCCGCGACGCCGAGATCCGGCGCCGATCGGTGGAGGGCGTCCGCGGCGTGATCCACGCGGCGAGCTGGGTGAGCCTGGGCCTCGACCCTGACGACCAGAGCCGGACGATCAACGTGGAGATGACGGCCCGCCTGCTCGACGACGCCCGCGCCTCGGGCGTCGAGCGGTTCCTCTACACCTCGACGCTCTACACGCTCGCCGCCGGGACCGCAGAGCAGCCCGCCGACGAATCCACGCCCTGGAACCTGTCCCGGGTCGAATCGGCCTACACGAGGACAAAGCGCGAGGCCGAGCGGCTGGTCCTCTCGGCGAACGACGACGGCCTCTCGACGCTCGCGATCTGCCCGGGGATGGTGATGGGCCGGCGCGACCTCAAGCCGACCTCGACGCTGATGGTCCGGACGATGGCCCGATACCCGGTCGTGGTGGTGCCGACGGGCGGCATCCCGATCGTCGACGCCCGCGTCCTGGCGACGGCCCACCGCCGGGCCCTGGTCGCGGGCGGCGGGGGCGAGCGCTACGCGGTGGTTGGGCCGTACCTCAGCTATCCCGTCCTGGCGCGACTCGTCGCGACGATCGCCGGTCGCCCGCGTCGCGTGGTCGCGATCCCCGATCAATGGGAGCGTCCCCTCGGCGCCGCGGCCGAATGGTGGGCGCCGATCCTCCGACGATGGATCCCCAACCTCTCGGGCCCGTTCGTCGCCGGCGGCTTCCTCCGGCTCCACGTCGACGGCCAACGCGCCGACCGATGCTTCGGCTTGATCCATCCCCCGGCCGCCGAGTCGATCGCCGAGGCGCTCTTGCCCTGATCCGGGCCGATCGGGGCGATTTGATTCGGACAGCCGGCCAATCGACGTGGGGGATTGCGGAAAGTGAAAAGGGTGAATATCGTACGGGTATCGCCTGCCTTCGATGCGATCGGCACGTACTCGCGTCGAGCGCTGGGTGGAACGCCTCGTCTAGTGTTGAGACTTGCCAGTCAGCCACCGTGAAGAGCCGAACTATGCGACTCCCCCGGATGAGGACGCGGCGTGGAAGGTCACGGTGGCGGCGATTGACCAAAAAGGCCAGGAGGGACCAAAAATGTTCATGAACATTTAGATGCTGAAAATGTGTCCGGAACCGTTAATAACGGTGCCTGACTCTTTGGTAGGGGCTCAAACGGCGAGCGTCTCAAACAGAAGGAGATGAGGAACCCCAAAAGGTCCAGATGACGGAAGCTGTTAGAATTCACTAGTCTTGCCAGCTTGTTATGACCGCGATCCTTTACGACCCGCGCACAGGAACATCGACCAATGCTCACCATAGCGATTGCGACAGCGCTGGTACTGGGGGGACAGACGAATGGCACGCTGGCGACCGTCAGGGAACGTTACGAGCAACTCTCTGAGGAATACTCGGCCAGCCAACGGATCTTCTTCCAGGCGTATCGAGCCGCCAGGACCGATTCCGAGAGGCAGGATGTCATCAAGCGGCTGTCCCCCAACCATACGTCGTACGCCGACCGATTCTTCGCCCTGGCCAAGGAGGACCCGAAAAGCCCCATCGCTTCAGACGCCATCTATGATGCACTTCAAATTCGGCGAATCCGACCCACTCCCGAGACCACAGAGATGCTGGCCATGCTGCGCCGCGATTTCGCGACCAGCCCGAAGATGGCCAACTACCTCCAGCAACTCTCTCTGCGTTCGTTCTGGCCCGGGATCGAGGCCTTGTTCCGCGAGGTCCTAAAACGGAATCCGGACCGGACCTCCCGGGGGCACGCCTGCCTCGGCCTGGCTGAGATTCTCTCCTCGCGAGCGCGGCTGCCGAAGATCATGAGCGACCCGAAGATGGCCGGCCAGTTCGAAGCGAGATACGGCAAGGAGTGGCTGACTGAGGTCCTGAGGGCGGATCCCGAGGCCCTCCTCCGCGAGGCCACGACTCTCTACGAGCGCGTGCTATCCGATTACGCCGACGTGAGATACTTCCCGGCCCTTCCCGAGCAGAAGCAGACCCTCGGCCAGAGGGCCGAGAGGTGGTTGGCAGCCCACCGCGAACTGGAAATCGGCCGGGTCGCGCCGGAGATCGAGGGGACGGACGTGGAGGGCAAGCGGTTCAAGCTGAGCGATTATCGGGGTAAGGTAGTCGCCCTCGTGTTCTGGGCGTCGTGGTGCGGGCCATGCATGGCCCAGATCCCCCACGAGCGGGAGTTGGCTCGGAGCCTGGAGGGGAAGTCGTTCGCCCTGCTCGGCGTTAACTGCGATTACAAGATCGAGAAGGCCAGGGCCGTCCTGGCCAGAGAGAAAATCGGCTGGCCGAATTGGTATGACGGCTCCCCGCGTTCGGGAAAGATCGCTGATCGCTATCATATCCAGTTAATCCCGGCTGTGTTCGTTCTCGATGCGAAGGGAGTGATCCGGGAGAAGGATGTGCGGGGCGAGGCGCTCAGCAAAGCCGTTGAATCCTTGCTGAAGGAACAGGAAGCCCAGGGCGGTTCCACGATCGGATCGGAATGAGCCATCATTGCCCCTGAGAGGTAGGTGCCGGACGATCGGAGAGGCGAAAAGGGGCCGCGGAGTGGAAAAAAGAAGTCGGGAACCTTAAAGATCGTTGCCTGACCTTTCCCACCCTCGCTAAGTGTGTATCTCCGTTCCGTCCGGGCCTCCAATGCGGCTGCCCGAGGAAATCGAAGGGAGGACTTGCGAAGATCGATCACGTTGAATATCGTGCGAATAAGGCCAGGGGCAGTAAAGGTGTCCGGAACCGTTAATAACGGTGCCTGACTCTTTGGTAGGGGCTCAAACGGTGAGCGTCTCAATCATCGACCGGGGAAATGCCTGGACGGCCATAAGGGATCAAGAGAAAGCCCGTTCCGACTACCGACCGGCCGAAGTGCCGAGCGGGAAGGGGCAAACTCGTTGCAGTTTTCTTGTACATATAAATCAAATGTTCGTCAGCCATTTCATCGAAAGCTAGGTGGGCCGAATGGATCACCAGGCGTGGGAGCCGAGCACGCGCCGCATGGTCGCGATGGTCGGAGCGACCGGCGCCCAGGACGCCGTCCCGATCATCCTGAGCGGACTCCCCGACACATTCGCCTTGCCGGTCCTCGTCGTCATCTCCATGCCGGAACAGAACGTACCGCTTTTCGCCAGACATTTCGACCGAACGAGCCGGCTCCCGATCGTCATCGCCGAGGATGGGCAGGTGCCCCGGCCAGGGATGGTCTACACGGCGGGGACCGATCGCCGCCTGATGCTCGAACGAGGACGACTCCGGTTCGCCGAGCGAGAGCCGATGCTGTACGATACGATGGACACCCTGTTCTGGACGATGGCACGGGAACTGGGAGCAGGAGCAATTGCCGTGATCCTCTCCGGGATGGGCGAACACTGTGAGGAAGGGATGCGATCCATCCGCGACGCGGGCGGATACACGATGGCTCAGGATGAGCCGACCTCGGTCATTTATGGGATGGGGCGAAGGGCGGTCGAGTCGGGCGCCGTCTGTGAATCGCGGCCTCTCCAGGAGATCGCTCCCAGGCTCATCGCGCTCGCCATGCAAGGGGTGCAGCAGGGGTAACGCCGGCATTCTGGTGGAAACGAGAGGGATTCCGTCCATGCGATGGCCCAGACCTCGATTCCGTATCCTTTCCTTGATGATCGCGGTCCTGATCTGTGCTCTGGCCCTCACAGCCGTGGTCATCCGGCGGAATCTCCATTTCTATCGAGAGCGAGAGCTTTATCATGCTCGCATGGCCGAGAACGAAAGAAGACAATCCAGGATGGCTGAAGACCGGCTTAGAAACCCGACTAACGAAACCGAGAATGGAATGTTCCGCTACGTTGCAAGGACTCGAGCCGAGCGGGCCGAGTGGCACGAAGCCTTGAGGAAGAAATGGCAACTCGGCGTTTCGCATCCCTGGGAGCGAGTGGATAACGACCCGCCTACTCCGGATAACTACGGGCCGATTGACTTCAAACCGCCCGTCTATCCGCCTCCAGGCCAGGCCGCCGCACCGTCTCCTGCAACTCAGGCAAAATGAGAGACGGTCGCGAGGAAACTGGGTCCTGCGACGTCGCACCCGACGACTGCTCGAAGTCCGAGTGGTGAGACCCCGGTCCGAGGACCAGGTTTGGCCGACCGCTGGAAGCGCGTAGGGTGGCCATCGCCCACCGAGGATCAGCGACCGCTCGAAGCCCGTCTCCGCAGGCGGCCACCCAGGGCATGGACCTCCGCGCCCGGTGCCGACGCATTTGTGAGATCGACCCGGTCTCCTGGCGACATCCTCCAGGATGACCGTTTGATGTAAATGGAAGCTCGCCAGGATCGGCTTTCCATAAGAGCCCCGTCGGATCGCCGCGTCTCACCGCTCCCGGAGCGCCGCGATCACTTCGAGCTTGACCGCCCGCAAGGCCGGCATCATCCCGCCGAATAGGCCCATCGCGAGCGTCATCCCGATCGCGACCGAGAGCGCCGTCGGCCCGAGCCGGAACGCGACCATCACCGAGGCGAAGCTGTTGAAATCGCTCGTCTCGTAGGTCCAGGCGTTGAGCGGGATCGCCGCCAGCACGCCGGCCGCACCGCCGAGCGCGCACAAAATCAACGACTCCCCCAAAAAGCAAATCAGAATATCCCGGCGCGAGAAGCCCAGGGCCCGCATCGTCCCGATCTCTCGGGTCCGGGTGCTCACCGCGGCGAACATCGTGTTGGCCGCAGCGAACATCGCGCCGATGGTCAACAGCACCGCAATAAGGGTCCCCGCACCCTTCAGGAAGACGCCCGATCGGCTCTGGTTCTGGAAATAGACCGGCTCGGGGATCGCGGCGAGCTTGAACCGGGGCTCGCCCTCGATGGCCTCGCGGAGCTTGTCATAGGCCGCGCGATCGGCGGCGCGGAGCTGCACGCACGAGACCGAGCCCGATCGGCCGGTGTTCCGGACGACGTCCTGGAAGTCGGCCCAGATCTCGCTCTCGGCCGAGCTGCCGCCCGCCGTGAAGACGCCGACGACCCGGTACGCCTCGCGATCGCCGAAGTCGAGCCGGCCGCCGATCTGCGCGCCCCGGAACCGCCTCGACGTCGCCGGGCTGACGATGCACTCCCCCTTGCCCGGCTCCAGGTCGCGGCCCTCGATGATCCGGAAATCCGGACGGAGCCGACGCGAGGCCGGATGCACGCCCCGGACAATCACGTTCGTCCGCGACCCGTCGCCACGCACGGCGATCGGGATGTTCAGGATCTCCTCGGCCGCCATCGGATGGCCCGCCTCATCTCGGGCGATCCCGGGGAGGGTCAGGAGCTGGTCGGCCTTCGACGACTCGAAGCCGCCCGTCGTCTCGTTGGTCGAGCCGGGACGCATCACGATCAGGTCGAGCGGCTCGCCCGAGATCTTGAGGCTATGTTCCAGCCCGTCCACCAGCCCGAAGAGCAGGCACGCCGACCAGACGACCAGGCCCGTTCCGAGCATGGTCATCGCCGTCGTCTTCCAGCGCACGCGGAGGTTCCGGAGGTTGTACTTTAGCGGGATCATGGCCGTTCAGACGACCCTCCGAAGCCCGTCGACCACCGGCAGGCTCGCCGCGCGGACAGCCGGTCCGACGCCGCTGGCGAACCCGATGAATAGCGAGATCCCCAGTCCCTGAAGCGCCACGCTCCACGGGATGTAATAGAACGGTAAAAACCCGGCGGTGTACGGCGAAATGTCCACCCAGGCAAAGAGAGCCTTGGACCCCAACGCCCCGAGCGCTCCGCCCGACCCGGCCACCAGCATCGACTCGGCCAGGACGAGGAAGAGGATGCGCCCTCGGTCGAAGCCGATCGCCTTGAGCACGGCCACCTCGGTCGTCCGCTCGCGCATCGACATTGCCATCGCGTTCCCCGCGACGCAGAGCAGCGAGAAGACCACCGCCAGGCCGATCAGCCGGATCATCCCGCGGAGATCGCCCATCATCTCCTCGAACATCTTGCCGAACGCCTCCTCGGTCTGCGTCCGGGTCGGGTAGTCGCTGTTCCGGTAGAGGTCGTCGATCGCCCGGGACACCGCCGGCATTGCCGAGGCGTTCTTGCACTTCGTGAAGATCATCCCCGCGTTGCCGGCAAACCGGCTCACATCGCGACCGGACGACGCCGCCACGCGCCGGAAGGCCTCGTCGAAGGTGTCGTACCGGAGGAAACACATCCTCAAATCACGATCACTGGGCCCGTCGTAGATTCCTCGGATGGTCAGGTTCAGGTCGACCGGATAGGTATCCCCCTTGAGCGGCATCGGGTCGCCCACCTGCAACTTCCGCTCCTTCGCCAGCTTCCGGCCGATCACGCAGCCGTCGCGGTTCTTCCGGAAGGCGTCGAGCTGGTCCTTCGGAATGGTAAGCTCCTCCAGGACGCGGAAGACGGCGTCGGGGTCGACGCAGAACATCGCGAACGGCATCACCTCGTCCTTATATTTCCCGCCGTACCAGCTAAATGGCGTGACGGCCTCGACACCGTCGAGCGCGGCAACCTCCTTGACCCTCGCGATCGGGATCACGCCGGCGAACCCGTTGGCGTTGAGCGTCGCCAGCCGGTTGTGGACCCGGGACCCGGTGTTGACCTCGTCGCTCATCGCGAAGAAGGAGACGAGGATCATCATCAGGAAGAGGCAAACACCGGTCGACGCGACCGTGAGCACCGAGCGGACCGGATTGCGGCGGACGTTCCGAAGGATGTAGTGGAGGTATTTCATCTCAGGAAGCCGCTGGGACGCGCGCCTCCTGTATGACGTCGTCGACCAGCCGCCCCTTGTCGAGGTGGAGCGTTCGACTGGCCCGGAGCGCCGCGAGCGGGTCGTGGGTGACCATCACGATCGACTTCTCGAATTCTCGGTTGAGTAACTGTAACAAATCAAGGATCTCGCCGGCCGTGGTGCGGTCGAGGTCGCCTGTCGGCTCGTCGGCGACGAGCAGGTAAGGATCGGTGACGATCGCCCGTGCGATCGCGACGCGCTGTTCCTGGCCGCCGGAGAGTTGCCGGGGATAGTGGTGCTCGCGGCCTTCGAGTCCGACGATCCGGAGCGCCGTGGCGACGTTCTGCCGCCTGCGTTTGCGCGAGAGTGAGGTCAGCAAAAGCGGCAGCTCGACGTTCTCCGCCGCGGTCAAAACCGGGATCAGGTTATAGGTCTGGAAGATGAAGCCGACGTTGTCGGCCCGCCACCGGGTGATCTGGGCCTCGCTCAGGAGGCCGAGGTCCTGACCGTGGACGATCACCTCGCCGTGAGTGGCGCGGTCGAGACCGGCGATGAGGTTCAAAAGTGTCGTCTTCCCCGACCCTGAAGGACCCATCAGCGCCAGGAATTCTCCCTCGGCCACCGAGAGGTCAAGGTCGGTCAGCACGGGGATGGTGAAGGCATCGCGATGGTATTCCTTCGAGACGCTGCGGAGCTCGATTGATGTCGCCGCGCCCATGCGAGATGGCCTTTCGGGATGCGCGAGGTCGGCGGGCCCGGCGTCACTGGACGACGCGGACGGCCTCCCCCTCGCGCAGGGATTTGATCGGGTTGAGGACGACCGCGTCGCCGTACTTCAGCCCCGACTCGACACGCGCCAGGTCGTCGCCGCTGCTGGTAACCTCAACCTGGCACCGGCGCAAGAGGTCTCCCTCGGCGATTCGCCAGACATAATCGTGCCCGCCTTCCTGGAACAGGGCCGATTTCGGCACGAATAGGTACGACCGCCCGGCGTCGGGCGTCTGGATCGACTCGCTCGGGAGGAAATGGACCGTCGCGGCGAGCTCGGGGAAGAGGCGGTCGTCCGGGTCGAGAATCTCGACCTTTACCTTGACGGTGCCTCGGGTCCGGTCGCCCATGGGCAGGATCTTCCGGAGCCGCCCGCGATACCGCCGCGAGGGGACGGCGCCGACGGAGACCTCCGCCGGCTGTCCGATCGCGATCCGCGCCAGCAGGTTCTCGGAGATGTCGGTCTCGACGTCCATGTGGGCGAGATCGGCGACGGTGACGACGGCCGTACGCCCGAGGGCCGAACTCATCGCGTTCGGCGTGATGATCTCGCCCTCCTCGCCCTGTCTTTCGACGACCGTCCCATCGAAGGGTGCGTAGAGCGACATCGAATGGATGGTCGCCCGGATCTCGCGGAGGTTGGCCTCGGTCAGCCGGATCGAGGCGCCGATCGCGGCGGTTCGGGCCCGAGCCTTTTTCAGCTCGGCGACGGCCTTTTCGTATTCCTCCTGCGTCGCCTTGCGCTGGGCGTGCAGCCGGGTGACGCGGCCTTCCTCTCGCTCGCGAGCCCAGACCTCGGTCTCGGCCTCGTCGAGCTCGGCACGGTTCTTCAGAAGCTGGGCCTCGCGCGAGGCAAGCAGGGCGAGCATCTCGTCGTGTTCGATCACGGCGAGAACGTCGCCCTTGTGGACCTTCATCCCTTCCTGCACATACATCCGCTCGACCCGGCCGGGAATCTTCGTACCAATCATCGCCTGCGATCGCGACTTGAGATATCCGGTCGCGCTGAGGAGCTTGGTTGCCTCGCCGGAGGTCATCCGCTGGACCAGCCCCCGAGTGACCTCGGGGCGGGAGCGCATCTTATCGTACTGCTCGTAGCCGAACGACGCCGCGACAGCCAGGAGCCCGAGCGGAACGCCCCACAGGAGCCAGGAAAGCCATCGGAGCAGGCCCCCGCCCCGACGCCCTCGCGTCGGAGAGACCGGCCTGCGCAGGGACACAACCGGCTCGCGACGAGCAACGGACGTACTCCCGTTTCGCTCGATTCGGAGCGAGGCGAGATCCTCGCGCAAGGTACTGGACATGACGGCGGAAGTCTCCCGGCCCCCGATCGCCCGCCCGCCGTGATCACGCCAGAGCGGGCTTCTTGACCGCAATCATAACAATGGATCGCTCATGGGTCGAGGCGGAATGCAGGGCCGGAAGCGATCAACCACTCGCCTGGATCATCGTTTACACCTTCTGCCCGGGGTGAATCCACGGTGAGCGATACGGTCGGGCGAGCATCCGGTTCGCCTCGTCATCGCCGACGATTTGGTGCTGGTGCGGGTCCCAGGTGAGTGTCCGGCCGAGCTTCATCGCCATGTTGGCCAGGATGCAACTCGACGTCGAGATGTGCCCCTCCTCAATGTCGGCCACCGGACGGCTTCGCGACGCAATCGCACCGAGCCAGTCCTTCATGTGCCCGCGGAGCGCCGGCGCCACGTGCCGCTCCAGGTCCTTCTCATGCTCGTCCTCGGGGAATTGCGCGTACTCATTCTTGTACTGGACCTCAGCGCTGATTGGCTTTCCGCGACCGCCCGTCGGCGTGAATTCGTAGCCCCAGACGCTCGCATGGAGCGTCCCCTTCTCGCCGTAGAGGGTCGCGCCCCACGGGTGGACCTTGGGGTTCGGCGCGTCGCCCCACGTCCGGTGCTGCCAGACGACATCCAGGTCGCCGAAGTCAAAGGTCGCGGTCTGGGTATCGCTGATGTTGGACTTCCCCCCGCGCTGCACCAGGATCCCGCCCGTCGACCCGACCCGTTTCGGCCAGCCCAGCCCGAGCATCCACCGGACCATGTCCAGCATGTGGATGCACATGTCACCAACGATCCCGTTACCGTACTCCATGAACGCCCGCCAGCCCCTCGGGTGTGCGATCGGGTTGTACGGCCGCATCGGCGCCGGGCCGGTCCACATCTCCCAGTCGAGGTACTCTGGCGGCGCCTGATCGGGCGGATTGGAATTGTTCCGCATATGATAGTAGCAGTAGATTTCGACGAGCCCGATCTTGCCGAGCAGTCCCTCGCGGATGACCCGGTCGCGGGCCTCGATCAGGTGCGGCGTGCTCCGGCGCTGGGTGCCGACCTGGACAACCCGCTCGTGCTTGCGGGCGGCCTCGAGCATGGCGCGGCCTTCCGCGATGTCGACGCTGATCGGCTTCTGGACCCAGACGTCGAGCCCGGCCTCGCAGGCGGCGATCATCGGGAGAGCGTGCCAGTGGTCGGGGGTGTCGATGAGAACGAGGTCGAGGTTCTTCTGCTCGAGCATCTTGCGATAGTCGGAGAAGGTCTGAGGCACCTTCTTCGAAGCCTGGCGGTGCGAGACGATCTCGGCGGCCTGGGCGAGCATCTTCTGGTCGACGTCGCAGAGCGAGACGACCTCGACGGGGGCGACCTGGATAAGACGGAGGAGGTCGCACTTGCCGTACCATCCCGTGCCGATCAGGCCGACACGCTTCGTCTCGGCTGCGGCGGCTGCGGCGATGTGGTAGCCCGAGGCCGAGAGGGCCAGCCCGGCGGTGGCGGCCCCGGCGTGGAGGAAGTCGCGGCGATTCATGGGTAAGGCTCCCCGGTCTGTTGGCAATCTCGTGCGGATGACGGGCGATTGCGGGCCATTCTGTCAGATGAGACGCCGGCCGAAAAGGGCTCGCCGGACCGGAGTTTCAGGGACGCCGGAATCACCGGGGGCGCGGGGTTTGCACGAGCATCTCGATCGACAGGGCCGGACGCTCCAGTGCGAACGTGCCTTTGTCTTCAACCGTCTATAAATCGCAGTCCCGCTCCCGGCGGCGGCTGCGACGACGGCCGACGGGCTGGCCCGGGCCGCCCGTCCGAGTCGAGAGAGGCCCCAGGTCAGAACACCAGGAGGACGATCGATGAAACTGAATCGGATGCTGTTCGCCGCTGCGGCCCTCGCCGCTGCCCCGGCGCTCGCCCAGACGCCTCCCGTCCAGAACCGGACCGAGATCCCGGCCCCGCGTGAGGGGCAGGTCGTCGGTCCCCAGACCATCGGCACACAGGCCCCTGTGGCGGGAGAATCCCGGCCGGTCGCGCGACCGGTCGCTGGCCGAAGCGTTCCGGCCGCCGAGGTCGGGGCGGTCGGCGGCCAGATCGCGACCCAGCCCGTCGCCGTCAGGGGCGAGGCCACCGGCACCAACGACGCCCTCTTCGCCGCGGCCGCGGCCGACAGCGGCCTGGCCGAACTCACCCTCAGCCAGCTCGGCGCCCAGCGCGCGACCAACCCCGAACTGAAGCGATTCAGCCAGCAGATGATCGACGAGCATACCCGGATGAACAACAATCTGCGCGCCATCTGTGCCCAGAAAGGAATGCGCATCCCTGAGATGGTCGACGTCCGCGCCCAGTTCTGCGCCCAGAGCCTCGCCGGACTCAGCGGTGAGAGGTTTGACCGGTGCTACGCCAAGGCGCAACTCGTCGCCCACATGGAAGCGGTCGCCGCCTTTGAGGCCGAGGCCGAGCGAGGGCTCGACCCCAACCTCAAGGCTCTCGCTGCCCAGGCCCTGCCGAAGATCAAGGCTCATCTTGAGCAGATCGAGCCCATCGCCGAACGTTATTGCGATCAGGAGAAATCTGAATCCACCGAGCACAGCCGAATCGGCCAGCCCGGTGGGAAGCCGATCCACTGATGTCAGTCCGAGTACGGGCGGCCGGGATGGAGACCGCCGCCCGCCTCGCTCCCATCCTCTCATCTCGCCCCGAGCTGCCCAGTCTCCAACTCCGACGGCCCTGAAGACGCCTCGGACTTTCCGATCGGGATCATCGCCTCCTCGATCTCCTCGTCCATGTAGTCGAACACCGGCCCAATGCCTCCATCTTCGCGGCTTCCCCAGACATCGCCAGGGTCCGCCTCGACGCCGGGCCGATGGTCGGCCGTCGACAAAATGTCTTGCTTATCGATGCTCATAATTGATCTCCTCCGATCGATCAACGACGGGAAAACCAGATGTGGCTTCGGCCGTTTTGGGAAGGCCGGACCCGTGGATATGCGGATAGGAGATTCCCTGCAAATCCGGGACCGGACGGCTCGCTCGCATTCCCGGCGTTGACAACCGGCGGCGGCCGGACAATCCTGAAACCAGGACGGGCACGAGGCGCCCGGCTCACGCGACGATCCGAGGGTCCCGGGCCGTCCGAATGAGGCAAAACGATGAGGCCGGGACGCGACCGATGAGAACGGGGATCGACGCCGGGCCGGACAGGGCCCCGATGCAGGGGCCGTCAATCGTCCGGGCGCTGGTGCACCGCGACTTCCGGCTCTTCTTCGCCGGGCAGTTCATCTCGTTGATCGGAACCTGGATGCAGGGGATCGCCCAGTCCTGGCTGGTCTATCGTCTGACCGGATCGTCGGTAATGCTTGGGCTGGTTGGGTTTGCCGGCCAGATCCCGGTCCTGCTTCTCTCGCCGATGGGCGGCAGCCTCGCAGACGCCCGGAGTCGGCACCGGATCGTGATGGCGACCCAGGCCGCCTCGATGATCCTGGCCTTTGTCCTGGCCGGTCTGACTCTCTCCGGGACGGTCCAGCTCTGGCATGTCTTCGCGCTGGCGACTCTCCTCGGCATCGTCAACGCCTTCGACATCCCGGCCCGCCAGGCGTTTTTGGTCCAGCTCGTCAGCCGAGACCACCTGATGAACGCCATCGCGCTGAACTCGTCGATGTTCAACGGCGCTCGGATTCTCGGGCCGGCGATCGCCGGAGCCATGGTCGCGGCGATCGGCGAGGGGTGGTGCTTCTTCGCGAATGGGGCCTCGTACCTGGCGGTCCTGGCGGGCCTGGCGATGATGCACCCGAAGCCCGTCCCACCGAAACGCCCCGAGGGCTCCACGTCGATCGGCCGGATCCTCGAGGGCTTCGCCTTCGCAGCACGCACCGGGCCGATCCGGGCGATCCTGCTTTTGCTCGGTCTCTTGAGCCTCACTGGGATGTCGTACTCGGTCCTGATGCCGATCTTTGCCGACCAGGTTCTCCACTCCGGCGCCTGGGGCCTGGGAATCCTGACCGGCGCTTCGGGCCTCGGCGCGATGGTCGGCGCGCTGATGCTCGCGACCCGGCACGACATCCGGGGCCTTGGGCGATGGATCGCCTGGTCGGCAGGCGCCTTCGGCGCCGGTCTGATCGCGTTCTCGCTCTCCCGGGAATTCTGGCTCTCGACGGTACTCCTGATCCCGATCGGTTTCGCGGTGATCGTCGAGACGGCTGCCTCGAACACCATGGTCCAGTCGATGGTCCCCGACGCCCTCCGCGGACGGGTCATGTCGGTCTATTCGATGATGTTTTTGGGCATGGCCCCGTTCGGCTCGCTCCTGGCGGGGGTACTCGCCGACCGCTTCGGCGCCCCGACGACGGTCGCGATTGGTGGCGTCGTCTGCATTCTCGGCGCGATCCTGTTTGCGCGGGAACTCCCTGCTCTGCGCGACTCCGCCAGAGAGCTGATCATCGCCCAGGAGATGGCCGCCGGCGATCCCACCATCGGCGCAACTGAGGCCACCGCGTCGACCGGTGACGAGGATTGAAAGACGGCGCACCGACGCCTCCAGGCCGCTATGATGACGGCGACCGCGACGTCGAGAACCGTCCCCATCGATCCGACGGAGGCCCGAACCGATGCGATTCTCCCTGTTCTTCGCGACCCTCACCCTCCTCACCGCAACCGCCCGATCGGGCGAGGTCCGAGTCGGCGCGGCGGCGGTCCCGATCACGCCGGCGGCCGGACCGCTTTCGACCAGGTTGACGGGCAGCGATTTCGCCGTCGCTGCGGCGACGATACCTCCGGATGACGTCATCA